>DASXWZ010000334.1:0-6111 GCA_036503375.1 Rhodanobacteraceae bacterium
CGATTTGGAAGCCGCGACCAGCGTCACATTGCGACCGCCGGCCGCCGCCCGGATGCGCGCGTGGAGCGCCGCCAGAGTGTCGGCTCGATTCATGCAATACACCCATTTCGCCACCTGCGCGCGAGCGTATACTCGGCCCGGGGTCGCGCCGGGGGCGCGGATCGAAATTTGGGGACACCGCACATGGACATCGCTGAACTGCTGGCCTTTTCGGTCAAGAATAAGGCCTCCGACCTGCACCTGTCCGCCGGGCTGCCGCCGATGATCCGCGTGGACGGCGACGTGCGCCGCATCAACATCCCGGCGCTGGACCACAAGCAGGTGCACACGCTGGTGTACGACATCATGTCGGACAAGCAGCGGCGCGATTACGAGGAGTTCCTGGAAGTCGACTTTTCGTTCGAGATTCCGGGGCTGGCGCGCTTCCGCGTCAACGCCTTCAACCAGAACCGCGGCGCGGCCGCGGTGTTCCGCACCATTCCGGCCGAAGTGTGGACGCTGGAAGATCTCGGCGCGCCCAAGATCTTCAAGGAGCTGATCGACCAGCCGCAGGGTTTGATCCTGGTGACCGGGCCGACGGGCTCGGGCAAATCGACCACGCTGGCGGCGATGGTGGATCACGTCAACAAGAACGAGTACGGCCACATCCTCACCATCGAGGATCCGATCGAATTCGTGCACACCGCGCAGAAGTGCCTGCTGAACCAGCGCGAGGTGCACCGTGACACGCATGGTTTCAACGAGGCGCTGCGCTCGGCGCTGCGCGAAGACCCGGATTACATCCTGGTCGGCGAGATGCGCGACATCGAAACGATTCGCCTGGCGCTGACCGCCGCGGAGACCGGACACCTGGTGTTCGCCACCTTGCACACTTCGTCTGCCGCGAAAACCATCGACCGCATCATCGACGTGTTCCCTGCGGGCGAAAAACCGATGGTCCGCTCGATGTTGTCCGAATCGTTGCGCGCGGTGATTTCGCAGACGCTGATGAAGAAGGTGGGCGGCGGTCGCATCGCCGCGCACGAAATCATGGTCGGCATCCCCGCGATCCGGAATCTGATCCGCGAGGACAAGGTCGCGCAGATGTATTCGTCGATCCAGACCGGCCAGCAGTACGGCATGCAGACGCTCGATCAGTGCCTGCAGGATCTGGTGCGGCGAGGCCTGGTCACACGCCAGGAAGCGATCGGGCGCGCCAAGAGCAAGGAGATCTTCAAATAAATGCAGGATGCACCCGCACGGCTCGAGAAGGTGTGCTGAGCCGGAATCCATTTTGTCGAGAGGTTACGAACGTCTTCGCCAATGAACCCTCGCCTCACCCTCGCGCTCGGCAAGATCTGCGTGGCAGGTGCGGCAGTGGTGTTCGCAATCGGAGTACTGGAGGCGATTTTTCTTTCGATCTTCGGTTCGCGGTCCTGGGATCTGGCCAGCGGCCACACGGTGTCGCTGAATTTCCTGAAGGGATTCGCCCTGTACGTCACGCCGGGCGAATACTGGTTGTTCATCGGCACGCTCGGCATCGCGGCCGTGCTGTTCCTGCTGGGTGTGCTGTGCTACACCCGGGTGCGGCGCGCGGCGAGCGGAGTGACGGAAGTGCGGGACGAACAGGATTGAAGCGAACACGTTGAAACGAAACGATGAATCGGCGCGAGGCGGAATCGCAGCGCGCAATGCCGCCGAAGCGGCGTGATCTGATCAAGAGGGCCGCGTGCGGCCGGGGGTGGGTGTCATGAGCAGTGTGGATTTTTCCTCGTTCCTGAAATTGATGGTGCACAAGAAGGCGTCGGACCTGTTTATCACGGCCGGAGTTGCGCCCTCAATCAAGGTGCACGGACGCATCGTGCCGATCACGCAGAGCGCGCTGTCGCCGCAGGAAGCGCGCGACATGGTGCTGAACGTGATGACGCCCTCGCAGCGAGAGGAATTCGAAAAGACGCACGAATGCCAGTTCGCGATCGGCGTCGCGGGCGTGGGCCGCTTCCGCGTGTCGTGCTTCTACCAGCGCAACTGCGTGGGCATGGTGCTGCGCCGGATCGAATCCAAGATCCCGACGATCGAGGAACTGAACCTCTTGCCGATCGTCAAGCAGCTCGCGATGACCAAGCGCGGCATCGTGATCTTCGTCGGCGCCACCGGCGCGGGCAAGACCACTTCGCTCGCTTCCATCATCGGCTACCGCAACCAGAATTCGACCGGCCACATCATCAGCATCGAGGATCCGATCGAGTACGTCCACAAGCACGAGGGTTGCATCATCACCCAGCGCGAACTCGGCATCGACACCGATTCCTGGGAGAACGCACTGAAGAACACGCTGCGGCAGGCGCCGGACGTGATCCTGATCGGCGAGGTGCGCACGCGCGAGACGATGGAGTATGCGATCCACTTTTCCGAGACCGGACATCTGGTGCTGTGCACGCTGCACGCCAACAACGCCAACCAGGCGCTGGAGCGCATCATCCATTTCTTCCCGGAAGACATTCGCGACCAGTTGTACATGGATCTGTCGATGAACCTGAAAGGCATCGTCGCGCAGCAGTTGATCCCGACGCCCGACGGCAAGGCGCGCCGCGTGGCGATGGAGGTGCTGCTGGGCACGCCGCTCGTGCAGGACTACATCCGCAAGGGCGAGATCCACAAAATCAAGGACGTGATGAAGGAATCCACCAACCTCGGCATGAAGACCTTCGACCAGAGTCTGTTCGATCTGTACCAGGCCGGCGAGATCTCCTATGAGGACGCGCTGCGCCACGCCGACTCCGCCAACGAGGTGCGCCTGCGGATCAAGCTGGCGCAAGGCGGCGACGCGCACACCCTGTCGCAAGGTCTGGGCGACATCGAAGTGGCGGAAACGGAGCAGGCCGGGCGGAGATTCTGAGGAAACTTCAGAGCTTGCGGCCCCAGCTCTTCGGATCCACCGCGATGATGATGCGCGTGCGGTAGGCGTGCGCGTCAAGGTCTTTCAGAAAGCCCAGCCATTGACTCCAGTGGTCGCCGGCGCCGGCGAACGCGGCCTTGTCTTTTGCCAGCAGCCAGCGGTCGTAACCCTGTTTGCCGTCCGGGCTCTGCGGATATTCCGCCGTGTCCAGATATTGATACTGCTTGGCGATGCGGATCAGGTCGCTGCGCGGATGGTTGTATGGCGGCAGGGTTCCATCCTTCAGGCCTTCAAACAGATCGGACATCTTGTTCATCGCTTCCAGCTCGCCGGGCTTCATGCCCAACTCCGCGGCCATTCCATCCGCTTGCGCCTGCATTTGCGCCTCGGCCGCGGCTTGCGCAGCCATCATCTTGTCGAGTTCGGCATTGCCGGTGCTCTGCGGTTTTTCGGGCGCGCGCTCGGGTTCGCGTTCCTTGGCCTGGATCACCAGGCCGGCCGAGTAGGCATCGGTCATGTCTTTCAGATAATGCGCGGTGGCTGATTGCCCCAGCAGCACCTTGGAATAGCACTTGTTGACGGTGTCGAGTGGGACGGTGCGTCCGCAGAGGCCGTAACCAGGCGACCGACTGTCGCTGCCGTCGCCGAGTTTGAAGCCATGCGTCTGATACCAGGCGCGCACCTTTTCGATCGGGTCACGCGTAAAGAAGAACGCATAGCGTTCATCTCGTGCGGTTTGATCTGCGACCGCGCCCGGATATATCGGCGCCAGCAAGATCTGGGCAGCCTGTGCGGTGGGCGCGAGCAGCAATGCAAAAACGACGAGAAGCGGCTTGATCCGCACCATTGATTCCCCCTGGTTGAATCGCGAACATCACCGCGAATTATGTGCGAAGGGCAAGCAGCTCCGCCAGCACCGCCATCCGCACCGGCACGCCGTTGGCGACCTGATCGAGGATGCGCGACTGCGGGCCGTCGGCGACCTCGCCGGCGATTTCCACATCGCGATTGATCGGCCCCGGATGCAGGACTTGTGCATCGGGTTTCGCCAGCGCCAACCGGGGCGCATCGAGCCCGTATTGCGAGAAATAATCGGAGTCGGCCGGCAACAACGCCGCGGCCATGCGCTCCTTCTGGATGCGCAGCATGATCGCGACGTCCGCGTCCGCGAGCGCGCCGTCGAAATCTTCCGTGAGGGTGCAGCCGGGAAACTCGTCCGGGTCTTCCGGCAGCAGCGCGCGCGGCGCGCACAGGCGGATGTCGCGCGCGCCCAGCGCGGTGAAAGCGTGCACGTCCGAACGCGCGACGCGCGAGTGGCGGATGTCGCCGCAGATCACGATTGAGAGGTTTTCGAAATCATCGCGGCGCTGCCGGATCGTCAGCGCGTCGAGCAAACCCTGCGTCGGATGCGCGCGCGAACCGTCGCCGGCGTTGATCACGGAAACCATGCTGTTGGCGTGCTCGGCGAGCCAGTCGGGCATGCGGTTCTCGCCATGGCGCACGACCAGCGCATCCAGTTTCATCGCTTCCAGCGTGTGCAAGGTGTCCAGCAGGCTCTCGCCCTTGGCGGTGGACGAGCGCGACAGGTCGAAATTGATCGCGTCCGCGCCCAGCCTGCGCGCGGCAATCTCGAACGAGGTGCGCGTGCGGGTGGAGTTCTCGAAGAACAGGTTCAGCACCGTGCAACCGGCGAGCAATTCGCGCTGCTGGCCACGCGTCCGGAATTCTTCCGCGCGATCGAGCAGGCGCGTGATTTCCACGCGCGGCATGTTTTCGAGGGTCAGCAGATGGCGCATGCGCGGGATGATACAAGCGTCACTGCGGTGCTTCCCGCAACCACGTTTCCAGTATCACCGCTGCGGCGATCGAATCGATGTTCGCCGCGTCGCGCCGGCGCGCGTTTCCGGTAGCACGCTGCCCGGCGAACCGCCGCGCGGCTTCCTGCGAAGTGTGGCGCTCATCCACCAGGTGCACCGGCAACCGGCAGACCTGCTCGAGCTTGCCCGCGAAGGCGCGCGCGCCGCGCGTGATCGCCTGTTCGCCACCATCGAGCGCCAACGGCAGTCCGACCACCAATGCTTCGGGCTTCCATTCCGCGACCAGTGTCGCGATACGATTCCAGTCGGGTTCTCCGTTTTTGGCGGCCAGCGCCTGCAACGGCTGTGCGCTCGCGGTAATGCGATTCCCGCTCGCCACGCCGATCCTGCGCGTGCCGAAATCGAAACCCAGCGCGCATCCGCCGGACGCGCGCTCAGGCATGTCCGGCGTAGTCGGAAAGCTTGCTCGGGTCCACGCCGACCAGCGCCACCGCGGCGTTCCAGCGGTCCTCCAGCGCGGTGTCGAACAGGATGCGTTCGTCGGCTTCGACCGTCAGCCAGGCATTGTCCCGCAGCTCCTGCTCGAGCTGGCCGGCTCCCCAGCCGGCGTAACCCAGGGCGATCAGCGCGCGCTTCGGACCGCTGCCTTCGGCCATCGCGGCAAGGATGTCGCGCGAGGTGGTGACGGCGAGCGCATCGCTGATGCGGAACGAGGAATCCCACTTGCGCTCGTCCGGCTGGTGCAGCACGAAGCCGCGCTCGACCATCACCGGCCCGCCGATCAGCACCTGCGTCGCCGCGACATCTTCGCTCCGGCAGTGCATCTGCATCTGCGCCATCACTTCGCCGAGCCTGTATTCGGAGGCGCGGTTGACGACCAGACCCATCGTGCCTTCCTCGCCGTGCTGGCAGACGAAAGTCACCCCGCGCGCGAAGTTGGGATCGCCGAGCGCGGGCATCGCGATCAGGAAATGGCCGGTGAGGGAAGAGATATCGGGCATGGCCGTATTGTATGCAGGCGACGTCGCTGCGGACTCATCCGCTCGTATGCAACTCGTCCCCGCGCATGAACTGCCAGGTGCGGGTGATGTACAGCTCGTCGATCTTGTCCTTGCCGATGTCGCGGCCGTGTGGAATGGGCGGGAACGGCGCGGACAGATGCACGATGCGGATCGCTGCATCGTCCAGCACGCGGTGGCCGGAGCTCTGGATGATGTCGATGCTTTTCACGCGCCCGTCGCGGGCGAGCCCGACCGTCAACACCAGTTGCCCGTGCAATCGGCGCCGGCGCGCCTCATCGGGGTAGTTGAGGTTGCCGACGCGCTCGATGCGATTCACCCACGCTTTCATGTATGCCGCATAGGCGTATTCGCGCGTATTGGCGGAAATGAATTTCTTGCGTGGACGCTTGGCGTA
>DASXWZ010000335.1:0-4837 GCA_036503375.1 Rhodanobacteraceae bacterium
TCCGTTCGCCCCGACCGGCCGCGAAGATGAGAGCCTTCATGCTTTACCCGTTCGCGCTGAGCGTAGCGAGCGCCGCGAGCGAAGTCGAAGCGCATTCGCGACGCCCTTCGACTCCGGCTCCGTCTTCGATTGAAGACGGAGCCTACGCTCAGGGCGAACGGAAATGATGGCGCCGCGGTTTTTCATCTTGACGGTTGCATCAAATCGCGCCCGCCGATCTTGCTTTCCACCAGCCCGACGAAATCGGCAAATTCGGAATATTGCGAGGCGACGCCGCGCACGTAGCGCCACACGCGCGGCAGGTCGTTCAAGTAACCGCGCTTGCCGTCGCGATACCACAGCCGGCAGAAGATGCCGAGCACCTTGACGTGGCGCTGCAAGCCCATCAGGTCGAACCAGCGCCGCCAAGTGCGCGCATCAATCGTCGCATCCAGCGCGCCGGCGTCGCGCAGCCGCTGTCGATGCGATTCGGCCCAGTCGTAAACGCGCGCCTCGTCCCATTCGATGTAGCAGTCGCGCAGCAGCGAAACCAGATCGTAGGTGAGCGGTCCGTGCAATGCATCCTGGAAATCGACCAAGCCCGGGCTTGACAATCCGGAGGTCACCGGGCCGAGGGCGTTTTCGTCAACGACCAGCAGATTCCGGCTGTGTAAGTCGCGAAACAGGAACGCGCGCGGCTGCGCCAGTGCGTTGTCGATCAGCCGGCGGAACGCCAGTTCGATCACGTCCCACTCGTCGCATTCGATGGCGATGCCCAGATGTTTTTGCAGGAACCACGCCGGCATCAGCTCCAGTTCGGTCATCAGCCGCTGCTCATCGTAGGGCGGCAGACCTGCCGCATCCACGCGCGTTTGCATCACGAGCAAGGCTTCCAATGCCTGCGCATACAGATCGTCGACCGTCGATTCGTTCAATTCCGGCAGGAACAGCCGCGTGCCGAGATCTTCCATCAGCACGAAGCCCGTCGCGCGATCTTCCGCCAGCAGCTGCGGCGCATGCAGGCCGGCCGCGCGCAAGCGTGCATCGATATCCAGCCATGCGGAGAGTTTTTCGTTTTCCGGCGGCGGCGCGTCCATCAACACCGCACTGCCATGCGCGAAATGCGCGCGCCAGTAACTGCGCAGGCTGGCGTCTTCGGAAGCAGGATCCAGCGTGAGAGCCGGGTCGTTCAATGCCGCGCGCGCAAACTCCAGCCGCTGCGCGGCGCGATCGGTCGAAGCGGAGGGGATCGTATCGTCCGTGGCGAACGTCACGCGCTTGCGGTCAGCCGCCCCACAGCGGAACCAGGCCGCGCCACATCGAGTGGGTCTTCGGCCAGCGCTTGGGATCGCGCAGATACGGATGATCCGGATAGTTGAGCTTCAGCACGCTCACCGCCTGCTGCGCCAGTTCCGGCCGGCCCAGCAGGCTGTAGCTCTTCGCCAGCACCGCCAGCGCGTCGGCCACCTGCGGCGTGCGCTGGTAGTGCTCGATGATGTATTCGGCGCGGTCGGCGGAAGCCACGTAGGCCTTGTGGCGCAGATAGTATTCCGCGATGTTCAACTCGAATTGCGACAGGCCGTTGCGCAACCAGATCATGCGCAGGCGCGCGTCATTCGCATACATCGAAGTCGGAAAACGCTGCACCAGTTGCGAGAAATCGTCGAAGGATTGCAGCGCGTAGCCCTGGTCGCGTTTCGAGGCACTGTTCTGCGTCAGACGCTGCAACATCGTGCCCGTGCGATCGAAATTGATCAGTCCGCGCAGATAATAGGCATAGTCGATATGCTTCTGCGCCGGATAGGTCTTGATGAAAGTATTGATGGCCGAATATGCGTCTTCCGGTTTGTCGTCCTTGTAGTACGCGTAGGCCAGGTTGATCTGCGCCTGTTCGTTGTAGGCTCCGTACGGGAAACGCGCGATCAGGCGCTGATACAAAGTCTCGGCGCTGTCGTAGTTGCCGTCCTTCAAGCGCTCGGTGGCGAGGTTGTAGAGCTGATCGACCGGCAGGGTGTCGCCGGGCTCGCCCTTGTTGCCGCCGCGATGGAACAGGGAACACGCCGCGAGCGCCAGCAGCAGCGGCGCCAGCAGGGCGAGTTTCAACGGAAGACGCGGGATGAAATGGCGCATGAAGGGCTTCGGTCTTGAACGCAAACGGTGATGATAGCGGAAATCCCGATCGGCCCATGAATGCGCAGATTCTGCGTGCGCAGGTTCCGCCGGAAGCAGCCGGCCGCCGTTTCGACCAGGTGCTGGCCGCTTTGTTCCCGGACTACTCGCGCTCGCGCCTGTCGGCGTGGATCAAGTCCGGCGCCGTCCGGCTGGATGGCGCCACCGTCGCGCCGCGCCAGTTGCTGCGCGGCGGAGAGTCGGTCGAATTGGCCGTGACCGGCGAAAGCCTGGTCAGCGCGCTGCCCGAGCCGATCGGCCTCGACGTGGTATACGAAGACGCCGACCTGCTGGTGATCGACAAGCCGGCCGGACTGGTGGTGCATCCGGGCGCGGGCAATCCGCGCGGAACGCTGCAGAACGCGCTGCTGCACCATGATCCGCAACTCGTCAACGTGCCGCGCGCCGGCATCGTGCATCGCCTCGACAAGGACACCTCGGGCTTGCTGGTCGTCGCGCGCAACCTGCGCGCGCACGCGGCGCTGGTGGCGACGCTGTCGGCACGCGAGATCCATCGCCGCTACGCGGCGATCGTCAATGGCGTGCCGGTGGCGGGCGGCACGGTGGATGCGCCGCTGGATCGCCACCCGAACGATCGCCTGCGCCGCGCGGTGCGCGAAGGCGGACGTCCCGCGCGCACGCATTACCGCGTGCGCGAACGCTTCCGCGCACACGCGCTGCTGCAATGCGAGCTGGAAAGTGGGCGCACCCACCAGATTCGCGTGCACATGGCGCACGCCGGTTATCCGCTGGTCGGCGATCCGCTCTATGGCGGCGGGCTGAAACTGCCGCGCGGGGCATCATCGCAACTGGCGGAAATCTTGCGCGGGTTCAAACGACAGGCCTTGCATGCGGAACACCTGGAATTCGCGCATCCGGTGAGCGGCGGGACGATGCGTTTCGACGCCGAACCGCCGCAGGATTTCCGGGAATTGCTGACGGCATTGCGCGACGATAGCGCGCAGGCGGAAGCCTGAAGGAATCGCCATGAGCGAAGGTGACGACGGATTGAGGCGAGTATGCATGACCCTCGCGTTGCGCGAAGGGGAACGGCAACAGTTCGCCGCGAGCCGGATCGTCGCGGATTGGCCCGCACCGCTGAACGTGCATGCGATCAGCACGCTTCGGGGCCCTGCCGGCGATTCGCAGCCGCCGTTCGAACACCTGAATCTCGGCGCGCGCAACGGAGACGACCTCTCCAACGTGATGTTGAACCGCAATGGTTTGTCGTTTCACCTGGAGCTGCCGCCGCCGCATTGGCTGCGTCAGGTACACGGCAACACCGTCGTACGGTTTGACAGGCCCGCGCCACATGTTCCGTACCGCGAGAATCGGGAACAGCACGCGCGAATGGTTGCCGCCGAACCTCAAGCCGATGCCGCCATCACGCAAACGCCCGACGTCGCCCTCGCCATCCTCACCGCCGACTGCCTGCCCGTGTTGTTCTGTGCGGATGATGATTGCGAAATCGCAGCCGCCCATGCGGGCTGGCGCGGATTGTCTGCCGGTGTGCTGGAAAACACGTTGGCGGCAATGCGATCGTCGCGCGAAAACATTCTGGCGTGGCTCGGTCCCGCGATCGGATCACGGTCGTACGAAGTCGGCGACGAAGTGCGCGATGCGTTCCTCACGCAAGATCCGCAGGCTGCAGCTGCGTTCGCCGCCACGCGCCCGGGCCATTGGCATTGCGACCTGTACGCGCTGGCGCGACAGCGTTTGTGTACAGCCGGGGTCACGCGCATCTTCGGCGGCGGTTTTGACACCTTCGCCGATCCGCGCTTCTACTCCTACCGCCGTGACGGCGCGCGCAGCGGACGTTTCGCGACGCTGATCTGGTCGAGCCCGTCACGTTCGCACGATGCGGAGTAGCGCCTCGCGCGACGGCGGAGGCAGGAGCCGACCGGACGAACGTGCCATGGATGGCGCTTGCAGCACACTTCCAGCCGCGTGCGAAAATGCAAGCAACACTGCGGAAGAACGGGTGTGCAAGATGGCGGCAACCTCCGGCCCGGAGCCCGATCAGCTCGCACTGATGCGGCGCGTGGTGGAGCTGGCCGAGGAGCAGACGCGCCAGTCGGCGGAGCGCACCGAACAATCGGCCGAGCGTTCGTACATGAACGCCGAGCGCACGCTGTCGGTGTGGACGCGCACCGCGCTGTCGCTGATGGTTTTCGGCATCGCGGTGGACCGCTTCGGTCTGCTGTTGCGACACGAGCCGTGGCCGCATGCCGGCAGCCGTTTGTTGCCCAATCCGCTGTCCACGATCGGCGGGGTGGTGCTGGTGGCGCTGGGTGTGCTGATGGTGCTGGCCTGCGGGTTTCGCTATCTCGCCTATGCAATCGCCTGGGGCCGCCTGCACACCTGGCCGAAGCGACACGCGCCCTGGCTGGCCTTCAGCTTCGCGATGGGGGTGGCGGCGTTCGGTGTCGCCTTGCTGGTGGTGCTGCTGCTGTTCACCCAGTGAGCCTTCAGGACGAACCGGCATCTGTGCGCGATTGCGTTTCGCCAGAGCGCACGTAAAACTGCGCGCCTTGCATCCTGTCTTGCGAAATCCGTGACCGACTCGAAGCTCGCGCCGCTGCCGCCCGACGCGCCCTGGATCGTGCTGAAGTTCGGCGGCACCAGCGTCGCCAGCGTGGAGCGCTGGTGCACCATCCTCGAGCTCGCCGCCGCGCGGCGGGCAGAAGGC
>DASXWZ010000336.1:0-2740 GCA_036503375.1 Rhodanobacteraceae bacterium
AGGAAACCGAAGCGCCCTCTTCCGCGACGATCAGCGTGCGCTCGAACTGGCCGGTGTGGCCGGCGTTGATGCGGAAATACGTGCTCAATTCCATCGGGCAGCGCACGCCTTTCGGAATGAATACGAACGAGCCGTCGGAGAACACCGCCGAGTTCAGTGCGGCGAAGAAATTATCGCGCTGCGGCACCACCGAGCCCAGATATTGTTTGACGATTTCCGGATGTTCGCGAATCGCCTCGCTCATCGAGCAAAAGATCACGCCGGCCTCGGCCAGTTCTTTCCGGAACGTGGTGCCGACCGACACCGAATCGAACACGGCGTCTACCGCCACGCCGGCGAGCCTGGCGCGCTCGTGCAGCGGCACGCCGAGTTTCTCATAGGTCTCCAGCAATTTCGGATCGACTTCCGCCAGAGATTTCGGCGCCTGCTTCGGCGCTGCGTAGTAGCTGATCGCCTGGAAATCGATGGGTCCGATATTGAGTTTGGCCCATTGCGGCGGCGTCATCGTCAACCAATGGCGATACGCGTCCAAACGCCATTGTGTCATCCAGTCCGGTTCGCATTTGCGCGCCGACAGCGCGCGGATCACGTCTTCGTCCAGGCCCGGCGGCAGCGAATCGGTTTCGATATCGGTGACGAAACCGGCGCTGTAGCGTCGGTTCAGCAGCTGCTGCAGATCGGTACGCTCGGTCGCCATTTCGTCACGCTCCCGCCCGTGGATGCGCCGCGCGTTTCGCCGGCACGGGACGCAGCATGTCGGCCAGGCTGACCGCGCGCAGGGCGGCATCCACCGCGCCGCCGACACTGCGCCAGCCGGGCGAGACGTCGCAATGCGTTTCGCGATCGCAACCGGCGGCGCAGCAGTCGGTCATGCCGATCGGGCCATCCAGCGCCTCGACGATTTCCGCCAGCGTGATCTCGCCGGGCGAACGCGCCAGGCGGTAGCCGCCGGCCGCGCCGCGAAAGGATTCGACCAAGTTGGCGTGCGCGAGTTGCTTCAGCAATTTGCTGACGGTGGGCAATTCCAGCCGCGTGGCTTCCGCGATCTGCACGGCCGACAACACCTCGCGCGGCTGCCGTGCGAGGCAGGTCATCACCACGGATGCGTAGTCGGCGAGGCGGCTTACCCGAAGCACTTGCGAATCCTCGAATAGGGACTGAAATGGTACTATTTCGCGGCGCACGGCGCAATTCGCGCGATCCCTTGGTTCAGATCATCGCCGCCACGTGCGCATCGGTGCATTCCCGCAGCGCGCCGAGGTCGTAACCGCCTTCCAGTGCAGAGACCATGCGGCCCTGCGCGTGGGTGTCGGCGAGTGCGCACAAACGTTGCGTGATCCAGGCGTAGTCGTCGGTGTCGAGTTGCAATTGCGCCAGCGGATCGTTGCGGTGCGCGTCGAAGCCGGCGGAGATCAGCAGCAGTTGCGGACGATGCGCCTCCAGCGCGGGCAACAGGATTTCTTCCCATGCCGCGCGGAACTCGCGCGAGCCCGCATCGGGCGACAGCGGCGCGTTGACAATGTTGCCGGCGCCGCGCTCGTTGCGCGAGCCGGTGCCGGGATACAGCGGCATCTGGTGACTGGAGAGATACTGCACGCGCGGTTCGTTCCAGTAGATATCCTGCGTGCCGTTGCCGTGGTGCACGTCGAAATCGATGATCGTCACGCGTTTTAGGCCGTGCTGTTCCATCGCATGCGCCGCGGCGACAGCAATGCTGTTGAAGATGCAGAAACCCATTGCGGTGTCGCGGGTGGCGTGATGGCCGGGCGGACGCACCGCGCAGAATGCGCGGGTGGTTTCGCCATTCATCACCGCATCCACCGCCGCGCACACCGCGCCGGCCGCGCGCAGCGCGGCTTCCAGCGAGCCGGGCGACATCACGGTGTCCGGATCCAGCCGCAGCGATTGTCCTGCGTTCGCGAAAATGCCGTCGACGTATGAGACATCGTGTGCGCGCAACAGTTGCTCGCGCGTCGCGCGCGGCGCTTCCATTCGTCCGATACCTGCGAAACGCGGATCGTCCAGTGCTTCCAGCACCGCGCGCAATCGCGCCGGCGATTCGGGATGACCCAGACCGGTGTCATGCCGTAGACAAGCAGGATGCGTGTAGAAGCGCATCGCCTTCAGGATTCGCTCCGCTTGCGGCGCTCGTGCTGCCACAGCACCTCGCCGTGCCCGCTCGCACGCGCAAGCACCCGCGCCAGTACGAACAGCAGATCGGAAAGCCGATTGAGATAGTGCACTGCCTGCGGCCGCACGTTCTCTTCGCGCGAGAGCGTCACCGCGCGCCGCTCCGCACGGCGGCACACCGTGCGCGCGACGTGGCACTGGGCCGCGGCCATGCCGCCGCCGGGCAGGATGAATTCCTTCAGCGGCGGAAGGTCGGCATTGAAGACGTCGAGCGTGGCCTCCAGCCGTGCAACATCGCCGTCCTCGATCATCGCCATGCCCGGGATGCACAGCTCGCCGCCGAGGTCGAACAGGTCGTGCTGGATCTGCGTCAGCGTTTCGATCACCGGCAGCGGCAGATCGGACACCGACAACAGCACGCCGAGCGCGCTGTTCAATTCATCGACCGTACCGTAAGCCTCGACGCGCGCGGAATCCTTGCGCGTGCGCGTGCCGTCGCCGAGTCCGGTCGTGCCATCGTCACCCGTGCGCGTGTAAATCTTCGACAGCCGGTTGCCCACGGCTTGCGCGGATCAAGCGGCAACGATCCGGAGACTCGCCCAGCGCCGGC
>DASXWZ010000337.1:0-4343 GCA_036503375.1 Rhodanobacteraceae bacterium
TGTGACCGGCTCGAACAGCACATTGCTCACGGATGCGAACGGATCGGATGCCAGCACCTTGCGATTGCCGCCATCCAGATCGCACTCGATCAACTGGTTCGGGCCACCGTCCATGCTGGCGCGGGCGTACAGGTGTTTGCCGTCCGCACTGATCGTCAGTGGTTCGAAATATTTTCCGGTCAGCGACGCGGGCAGCTTGGTCCAGTGGTTGCCGTCGCTGCTGATGAAGACTTCTGTCTCCATGTGATCGTCCGTCCCGGAAGCGACGCGCGCCACGCCATTGTAGGAAAGCAGGTTCATGCTGCCGTGCTGGATCTCGCCGATCTTCACCGCGTGCCCCGTCTCCGCATCCACGTCGTACAACTGGCTTTTCGATGAATCCCAGTCGGTGCCGTTGGAGTTTTCCGGCCAGACCTGCAGGTTCAGGCTGAAATGACCATTCGGTTGGACCGGCAATTCGGCGATCGAGGCGCCGCCGATGGGAATGTCGAGCGAATTGACATTGGAGTACGCATCGCCGCGATGCTGCACGCTGTAGAGGGTCTTTTTGTGGCTGCCGTCGTAATCCACCGCGACGATGTCGCCGGTGCCGGAGGGTGCTTCCAGCGTGCCGGTTTCCCGGGCCAGCGCCATGATCAGCCTCGTATTGCTGACCCAGTGGATGTCGGCGGGGACGTAGCGAGGCGCCATGTCCAGACGGCTGACGGCCTTGAGATTCGGAAGTTGAAGCACCGCGAGCTGGTATTTCGCGTCGGTGCTGTCGGTATTCTCGCTGACGGCGACAGCCAGATACTTGCCATCCGGCGACAACGCCGGATTGGTCAAGGTCGGGTGCTTGACGAAATCCGCGACCGGCAGTTCGGTCGCGAAAGCGGCGCCTGCGAACAGCGCGCCGGCGCACAGAACCAGGAAAAACCCTCGCATCTCCCTTCTCCCCCTTCGAACCAGCGCCGCAGTATGCCAAAGGTTCGCGCGCACGGCACGGACGTCCGTCGAATTGCGCTATCGTTCGCCGTTTGCTGACAATGATTCACACATGGACGGAATCGAATATCCCGCGCTGTACCTGAAACGCGGCGAAGACCCGCGGCTGCGCGCGGGGCACCTGTGGGTGTTCGCCAACGAAGTGGACGTGGCGCGTTCGCCGCTGACTTCGTTCGAGGCGGGCGAGCCCTGCGCGATCCTCGATTCGCGCGACAAGCCACTGGGGGTGGGCTACGTCAATCCGCATTCGCTGATCTGCGCACGATTGCTCTCGCGTGGCCTGGATCATGCGCTGGATGTTCCGTTGCTGACGCATCGGTTGAATGTCGCGCTGGGGCTGCGCCAACGGCTGTATTCCGAACCGTACTATCGCCTGCTGTATGGCGAATCCGATTTCGTGCCGGGTCTGGCGCTGGACCGGTTCGACGACGTGATCGTGGCGCAGGCCACCACGGCCGGCATCGAAAAGCTGAAACCGCAGGTCGAAATGGCGGTGCGAAAAGTGCTGAGCCCGCGCGCGATGATCTGGAAGAACGATGCCGGCATCCGCGCGCTGGAACACCTGCCGAGCTATGCCGATATCGCCTTCGGCGAAATCCACGCGCCACTGGTCGTGCGCGAGGGTGGGCTGGAATTCGCGCTCGACCCGATCGGCGGCCAGAAGACCGGCTGGTTCTACGATCAACGCGGCAATCGCGATGCGCTCGCGCCCTTCGTGGAGGATGCGCGCGTGCTGGACATGTTCTCGTATCTCGGCGCGTGGGGCCTGCGCGCCGCGGCGATGGGCGCGAGGGAAGTCGTCTGCGTCGATGCTTCCGCGCCGGCGGTGACAGCGATCGTCGACAATGCACGCCGCAACGGGCTGGGCGAACGCGTGCGCGCCGAGCGTGCCGACGCCTTCGAATACCTCAAGGCGTCGCGCGAGCGTCGCGAGCATTTCGACGTGGTGATCCTCGATCCGCCGGCGTTCGTGAAACGCAAGAAGGATCTCAGGGAAGGCGCGCTCGCCTATCGCCGCCTCAACGAACTCGCGATGCAGGTGTTGTCGCGCGACGGCATTCTCGTCACCTGCTCGTGTTCGTATCACATGCCGCGCGAAGCGCTGCTGCAGGGTATCCAGCAGGGTGCGCGGCATCTCGATCGCAACGTGCAGGTGCTGATGTCGCTGCAGCAGGCGCCGGACCATCCGGTGCATCCGGCGATCCCTGAGACGGAATACCTGAAGGGATTCGTATGCCGGGTGTTGCCGGCGTGATTCCAGCCCTCTCTCATCGGGAGAGAGTTGGGGTGAAGGGACGATTCGCGGCACAATCGCGCATTCCGCAAGCCTGAACCCTCATCCCCTTCTCCCGAAGGGAAAAGGGAGCAAAGCTCAATGACCCATCCCTATTTCGTCGACTTCAATCCGATTGCCTTCAACCTCGGGCCGATCGGCGTGCACTGGTACGGACTGATGTACCTGGGTGGATTCGCCGGCGCGTGGTTGCTGGGCGATTACCGGCGCAGGCTCGGCCGCTTTCCGGTCAGCCGCGACGCGCTCGCGGATCTCGCGTTCTACGTGATGCTTGGCATCATCATCGGCGGTCGCGTGTGGTACATGCTTTCGTACCAACCGATAAAGTGGATCTGGACCGATCCGCTGGCGCTGTTCCGCATCTGGGATGGCGGGATGTCCTTCCACGGCGGATTGCTGGGCGTGCTGGTCGCGAGTCTCTGGTGGTGGATGCGCCATCGCGCGCGGATCACGCACTATTTCGACGTGGTCGACTTCGTCGCGCCGCTGGTGCCGATCGGCCTTGGCCTGGGCCGCATCGGCAACTTCATCAACGGCGAGCTGTGGGGCAAACTCACCACTCAACCGTGGGGCATGGTGTTCCCGCACGCCGTGCAAGAACAGCCGCAATACAGCGGCTACACCGCCGGGCAATTGCATCAGTTGTGGCAGGCCGGCGCACTGGATGCCTACGCGCGGCATCCTTCCGAGCTATACGAATTCTTCCTGGAAGGCGTGGTGATGTTCACCGTGCTGTGGATCTATTCGATGAAACCGCGTCGCCGTTACGCGGTATCCGGATTATTCGGCCTGATGTACGGGTGTTTCCGCTTCGCGGTGGAATTCGTGCGGATGCCCGATCCGCAACTGGGCTATCTGCTCGGCACGCACTGGCTGACGATGGGGCAGGTGCAATCGCTGCCCTTGGTCGTGATAGGGCTGGTCCTTCTGTGGATGTCGCGCCGCGCGCCGGTGGCACGCACCGAAGTGGTCGCCGACCCGGCGTAGTTCCTACAACCACCTCGCGCGCTTCAGCGTGACATACAGCGCAGCGCACACCCCCAACGTCACGACGATGATCACCGGATAGGCCAGCGGCTTGTCCAGCTCCGGCATGTGGTGGAAGTTCATGCCGTACCAGCTCGCCAGCAACGTCGGTGCCGCCAGCAGGGCCGCCCAGCCTGCGAGCCGCTTCACCACTTCGTTCTGGCGCACGGTGATCAGGGACAGATTGACGTTCATCGCCGCGGTCAGCATCTCGCGCATCGAGGCGATGGCGTCGTTGACGCGCGACACGTGATCGTGCACGTCGCGGAAGTACGGCCGCACTTCGTCGCGGATCAGGTTGGGATGCAGGCGCACCAGTTGATTGAGGATGTCCTGCAGCGGCGCCACCGCCAGTTTCAACGTCAGCAGTTCGCGCTGCATGTCGTACAGGCGCTTGATGGTGTCGCGCTTGTAGGACTCGGCGAAGATATCCTGCTCCAGTTCCTGCAACTCTTCCTTGAACTCGCGCACGATCGGCAGGAAGTTGTCGACGATGAAATCCAGCACCGAGTACAGTCCGTAGCTCGGTCCGTAGGAGAGGTGCTCGGGCGCGTGTTCGCAACTGCGCCGCGCCGGCGCATAGGAGAGCGAGGCGCCGTGGCGCACCGTCAGCAGATAGCGCGGGCCGAGGAAGATGTGCGTCTCGCCGAAGGCAATGTTGCCGCCGAGCAGTTGCGCGGTCTGCACGACGATGAACAGCGAATCGCCATAGGCCTCGATCTTCGGCCGCTGGTGCGCGTTGTGCGCGTCCTCGATCGCGAGTTCGTGCAAGCCGAATTCCTCCTGCATCTTTTCCAGCAGCGGCTCGTCCGGCTCGACCAGCCCGACCCACACGAAAGTGTCGGGTCTGGCCAGCACGTCGCTGATCGCATCGAGCGTGATGTCGCCCAGCCGCTTGCCCTGCGCGTCGTAGGCGACGCAGTTGGCGACCATCGGAGGGGCGGCTGGATCCATGCGCCGATTATGCGCGATCCCGAAGTGCGCGCCACACTCCCGGCAACAATCCCAGCCATGCCGGCAGCGCAAGCAGGATCCACGG
>DASXWZ010000338.1:0-3545 GCA_036503375.1 Rhodanobacteraceae bacterium
TACGCAGCGTCGCGGGATGCACGTGCAAGCCGTCCACGATCACGCCGCACCAGCTCGCGGGATCTTCCAGCGCCGCGCCCACCACGCCGGGTTCGCGGCTGCCCATCGGCGTCATCGCATTGAACAGATGCGTGAATCCGCGCGCACCGGCATCCAGCGCCGAGCGCGTCTGCGCGTAGTCGGCGCCGGTATGGCCGATGCAGACGATCACGCCGCGAGCGACCAACTCGCGAATGACTTCGACCGGCACGCATTCCGGCGCGAGCGTCATCAGCGTGCGTCCGCGCTTCAGCGAACACGCCAGTTCTATTTCCTCCCGACATGGCGCGCGAAATACTCTCGCGTCGTGCACGCCCTTGCGCGCAGCGGCCAGGAACGGGCCCTCCAGATGAATGCCGAGCACACCCGGCACGCCATCTTCGATCGCTCGATCCACCGCGGCCATCGCGGCGCGCATGGTTTCCATGCCGGTGCTGATCAGCGTCGGCAGGAAACCCGTGGTGCCCGAATTGCGATGTGCCCGCCCGATGCGCGCGATGGTTTCAGCATTCGGCGCATGGTTGAACAGTACGTCGCCGCCGCCGTTGACCTGGCAGTCGATGAAGCCGGGTACCAGGTACGCGCCGTGCAGATCGTGCAGTTCGGCATTCGCGGCGAGATCATCTGCCGGGGCGACCGCGACGATGCGATCACCCTCGATGAGCACGTCGATGTCGCATTCGAAACCCGAGCCGGTAAGCACGCGCGCGTTGTGCAGCAGGCGCTTCACACCGTCTCCGTGACCTTGTTGAGGTACGGCGGCACATCGGGGTTGAAACCACGCGCCAGGGCGAGCGCGTTCGCCGCGCGATAGAACGCGGCGACCGTCAGCAGCGGCGTGCAGGCCGGATGCGGTGACGCCGGCAACGGGAGATGCCCGCCACCGTGCGCGCCTGGCTGGGCCAGCCACGCGCGCGCACCGCGCGCCCGAAATTCCTTCGCGACCTGCTGCGTACTCTCGCCGCTGTCGTCGTCCTGAACGAAGGCCAGCACCGGAAAACCCCTTCCGACGATCGCCATCGGCCCGTGCACCACCTCGGCGCTGCTGAACGCTTCCGCATGCAAGCCGCAGGTCTCCTTCAACTTCAGTGCGGCTTCCTGTGCGGCTCCAAGTCCCAGGCCGCGCCCGATCACGAACAGATCACGCGCGTCGCGCAGACCTTCGACCAGGGGCGACCAGTCCATGGTCCACGCATCACGCATCGGCTGCGGCAACGCCTGCAAAGCACGCGACAAAGCTCGATCTCCACTCCAGCGCGCGGTGAGATGCAGCAGCGCAGACAGCGAGCACAGATAACTCTTGGTTGCGGCGATGCTGGTTTCGGCGCCCGCGTGCAACGGGATCACGTGATCGGCGAGCTGCGCCAGCGGTGAATCCTCCTTGTTCACCAGCACGACCACGGATGCCCCGGCCGCTTTCGCGAGCTCGGTGTTGCGCAGCAGGTCCGGGCTGCGGCCGGATTGCGAGATCGCGATGAACAGGGCGCCGCGCAGTTTCGGCTCGACCGCATACACCGACGCGATCGAGGGCGAAGCCGAAGCGGTCACCAGGCCGAGGTGCGTTTCGAAAAGATATTTCGCGAATGTCGCGGCGTGGTCGGAGCTGCCGCGCGCGCAGGTCACGATGAAACCCGGCGGCTGCGCGTGCAGCCGCGCGGACAGTGCATCGATGACTTGGGTATTCGCGGCGAACTGGCGCGCGACCGCGTCCGCCGCTTCGCCCGCTTCCGCGAACATCTTCGTCGCTTCGTTCGACGCGCGCGGGTGCGAGGTCATCATCGGATTCACCGTGGGGCACGCGGCGGTGCGGTCGAGCCGCGGATCACCAGTTCCGGGCTGAAGCCTTCGTTGCCGATGCGCGATGGATGCTCGCTCAATTGCGCCAGCAGCAATTGCGCCGCATGCCGGGCGATGATTTCCGTGGCCTGACGCGCGGTGGTCAGCGCCGGCCACGATTGCTTCGAAAACGGGCTGTCCTCGAAGCCGGCGATCGACAGTTCGCCGGGCACGTCGATGCCCGCGGATTTCGCCGCGGCCAGCACGCCGGCGGCGATCTCGTCGTTGGAGCCGAAGATGGCGGTCGGTCGGGACTTCAGTGCGAACAGCTTGCGCGCGCCACGAAATCCTTCCTCGTAGGAATAGTCGCCGTGCACGATCAGTTTCTTGTCGATCGGAATCGCGTAGTCCTTCAGAGCGCTCTCGTAACCCTTGTAGCGTTCGGGACTGGAGCGGTGCGCCGCGCCGCCCCAGATGAAGCCGATGCGCTGGTGCCCGAGCTGGATCAGGTGTTCGGTGATGTCGTAGGCCGCGTCACGATCGTCCACGTAGACGCATGGAAATCCGTCGTTGGGATCCTCGGCCGCGGAAATGATCCGCACGAACTTGATCTTGTTGGCCGCGAGATGGCGGATCAGGCCCATGCGTTCCGACATCGGCGGCGCGAGGATCAGGCCGTCCAGCCGCGCGTGCGAAACCAGATCCTGCAATTCCTTCGGCAAATCCGGAGAGGCCGAGTTGCACGGATGGATCTGCAAGCCGAAACCACGCTCGCGGCACACCGACAGCGCGCCGTTCTGCACGCTGATGATGTAATAGGGGTTGGGATTGTCGTAAACCAGCCCGACGGCGTAGGCACGCGCGCCGCGCAGGCTGCGCGCGGAGAGATCTGGCTTGTAGTCCAGCTCCGCGATCGCCTTGAGCACCCTGGCACGCGTGCGTTCTCGCACCGCCGGCTCGTCGTTGATCACGCGCGACACGGTTTTCAGCGAAACCGAGGCGCGCTTCGCGACATCCCTGATTGTGGGCTTCTGCACCCTTGTCCCCCGAAGCTGCGCCTTTGCCGCGCTCGCGCGCGATGTTAGCCCACGCCGCTTGTCCCGCGCACGTTCACGCGGCATCGCGCAATCCCGCCCGACAGCCGCTGAGCGCGTAGTAGAGGATGTAGAGATAGCACGGCACCATCAGCGATGCGAAGACCACCTGGAAATCGTGGTGCACCTTCAGGTGCGCGAACAATTGCGGAATCACCGCGCCGCCGGCGATGCCCATGATGAGGAACGCCGAACCGAATTCGGTGAGTGCTCCCAGCTTCCGGATCGCCAGCGGAAAGATCGCCGGCCACATCATCGCGTTGGCGAGCCCCAGGGCGGCGACGAACACGACCGAAACGTAGCCGCCGGTGAGAAATGCGCCGATCGTGAGAACCACGCCCAGCAGCGCGGACAGCGCAAGATAACGCTGCTGCGAAATGAAGCGCGGGATCAGCACCAGGCCGAGCAGGTAGCCCAGCAGCATCGCGAACAGGGTGAATGAGGTGAAAAAGCGCGTGGCGCTGAGCGGCAGGCCGAAACCCTGGCCATAGGTGCCGATCGCGTCGCCCGCCATCACTTCCACGCCAACGTAAAGGAACAGGCACAGCACGCCCAGCCACAGGTGCGGATGCCGCAGCAGGGTGTTCTTGTGCGAATCGGATGCGGCGTTGGATTCGGATGCACGGATTTCGGGCA
>DASXWZ010000339.1:0-2902 GCA_036503375.1 Rhodanobacteraceae bacterium
GAAAGAGTGGGTTTTAGAGGCCAAAGAGCGATTCCGCCTGCTGATGATCTATTTAGGTGACTTATTTGGCTTGCATGAGTCGGATCATCTGATGTTGTCATCTGGCGGGCTTCATACCGATGACGAAATAGGTGGCTAGTCCGCGTAGGTAGGGCGGGAGCCGCTGTGTGGATTCCGCCCTACGCTTGATCACCGACCCTTCTTGCAACTCTTTCTTTCGGCGGTGCGGATTGCTCCGACGCAATTGCCGTCGCCACATCGCGCGGATAGGTTTTCAGCGCGCGCAGCATCACGAATCCCGCGAGCGCGAGCGTCACCAGCATGATCAGGAAACTGGCGTCGAGGCCGGCCCCGGATTGTCCTTTGGCCGGTTGGCCCAGGCCACCGCCGCTGCCGCCGAATATTTTCGAGATCCAGCCGAACAGCGGTGGCGCGGCGGCCTGGAAGGCATAGAGGAGTGTGGAGCGCACGCCTTCGGCGCGTCCCCACAGGCGCGAGTGCATGATGTCCAGCCGCGCTGAATCGACTGCGGGGTTGGCGCCGCCCAGGCCCGCCGCCGAGAGGAAGAAAAACGGCGCGGCGAATGCCAGCGTCGGCACCAGCAGGCCGACCGTCAACGCGCCCGTCGCGAGGAAATACGCGCCCGATCCGACGATGATGCGTCCCGTCAACTTGCCGCGGTCGATCATGCCGTCCGCCAGCGCGCCGGCCGCCAGGACGCCGACGATCGCACCCAGTCCCACGCCGACCGACACGGTGCTGGCGAGCGCCTGCTCCAGGTGAAAACGTTCGCGCATGTACACGATGGCGAAGGTGCGCAGCCCGGTGAAATAGAAATAGCCGAGCGCGGAAGCGATGATCAGCACGCGATAGGTCGGCACCGACAGCACGTATTTCACCGCGCGCCACAACGACATGTGCTCGGGATCCTCGTGCAACACCAGATCGCCGCGCGGCTCGATGTCGCGCTCATCGACGATGTCGGCGACCGGGTGAGTTTCCTCGCTGTCCGAGTTTTCGTCGGTCATACGGCTCTGACCACCGCGTCGGGGTTCGGTCAGCTTGTACGCGATCAGCACCGCCAGCGCGACGCCGAACGCGGCCAGCACGAAGAACGGCACGCGCCAGGACACCACCGCCGCGAGATTGCCGGAAATCAGGAAGCCGAACGCCACGCCGATCAGTTCGCCCGCGAGGATATAGCCGTATATGCGTCCGCGTTCGGACGGATGGAAGAAATCGCCGGTCAGCGATGCGATCGCGGGCGAGGCGACGGCCACCACCGCGCCGAGGCCCAGCCGGGATAGCAGCAACATCGGATAGTTCACTGATGCGCCGGCCGCGACCATCGCGAAGGACCACAGCGCGACGCCGATCACCAGCAGCCTGCGACGGTTCATGCGATCGACCAGCACGCCGAAGGGGAGGGTGGCGAACGCGCCGATCGCGGTGGAGACCGTCACCAGCGATCCGATCTCGACGTTGCCGATGTGCAGATCGTGTTCCAGTTGCGCGGCGACCGCGCCGACCGTGGCCTTGTCCGCGGCATCCAGCGCCAGCACGCAGGCCAACAGCGCGATCACTTTCAGTCGCCTGGGGCCGCCTACCAGGTTTTCCAACGGACGTTCGACGTCGCGCCGGAACCAGCGGCGCAACTGAATGGCACCGATTTCCGCTGCCGATTTCGAATCCGATGTGGCCCGTTCCGCTTCCATGCGTTCGTCGATTCCGGTTTCACCCACCCTGCCATATAGTCGGTGCATGCCTCATGCACATCCGCGCTTTCGCATGCCGCCTCTGATTTCGCGCCGCACCGGTCACGCGACTGACGCGGACAAGGTACGCCGCCGATGGTGACGGCGGCGCGCGCAGCGCAGAAGGCCGGGCACCCCGCGCTGTGGTTGCTGGCCTTCATGATGGCGGCGGGGCCGTTCGGCGATACCGAATACACGCCCGCGATGCCGGCAATGGCCAAGGCGCTGCACGCCGACTACGGCATGGTGCAGTTCAGCATGTCGGCATATCTGGTCGCTTCCGCGCTCAGCCAGCTTCTCTACGGCCCGATATCGGATCGCTACGGCCGCAGGCCGGTGATGCTGGTTGGTGCCTGCATCCTCTCGCTCGGCGCGCTCGCGTGCATGCTGAGCTTTTCGATCTGGCCGTTGATCGGCGGGCGTTTCATCCAGGGCGTGGGTGCCTGCGCCGGCGGCGTGATCGCCGATGCGATGGTGCGCGACGCGTTCGCGAAAGAACGGCGCCAGCCCGTGTACGCCAAGATCAACGCGGCCTTCGCGCTGGCGCCTGCGATCGGCCCGGTGGCCGGTACCTATGTCGAGCACGCGTTCGGCTGGCACGCGAATTTCGCGATCCTGCTCGGCATTTCGCTGCTGCTGACCGGCGCGGTCTGGTGGCGGTTGCCGGAAACCTTGCGCGAGGAAGATCCGCGCGCGCTGGAACCTTCGCGCCTGTGGCGCAACGCGCGCGAGGTGATCGGCACGCGCGGTTTCCTGTTTTACGTGGCACTGGGCGGTTTATGCGTGGGCGTGGTGTACACCGCGTTGATCGGCGCGCCGGATCTGGTCATCAACGTGCTGGGCATGGGCAGCGGGGCGATCGTGATCGTGGCGATCTCGATCCTGGTGGCGTTCGTGATCGGCGCAGGTTCCTGCGCCTGGCTTTCGCGCCGGCGCGTGCCGCACCTGCTGATCATCGCGGCGGGTTTGTCTATCGTGCTCGCGGGTTCGATCGCGTTGCTGCTGATCGCGTTGCTCGTCCGCGGCGGCGGCGGGCTCGCCATGTATCTCTCGCCGATCGCGTTCTGTTTCATCGGCGTGGGGCTGGTCGTGCCGGTGAGCACGGCCAAGGCGATGGCGCCGTTCGCCGAAAACGCGGGCGCCGCATC
>DASXWZ010000340.1:0-8678 GCA_036503375.1 Rhodanobacteraceae bacterium
ATGGAAAGTGAGTTGTGAGTCGTGGATGAGGTTCTTGCACCGAATCCGCCAGCTTGCGACGCCATTTCGAGTCCCGAGTCCCGCAGGAGCCATCGCATGAAAATGTGGAGCGAGAGTTTTGCCGATGGTGCGCCGATTCCATCGGAGTTCGCGTTCGGCAAGCGCGGCGACAACGAACCCTGCGTGCTTTCGGCCAATCGCAATCCGCATCTGGCGTGGAGCGATGCGCCGGCGGACACGCGTTCGTGTGCGCTGGCCTGCATCGACGTGGACGTACCCAGCCGCGGCGACGATGTCAACCAGCAGGGTCGCACCGTCAGCGTCGATCTGCCGCGGGTCGAATTCGCGCACTGGCTGATGATCGATATCCCGGCTGATTGCGGCGAAATCGCGGCGGGCGCATGCAGCGACGGCATCACCGCTCGTGGCAAGCGCGACCCCGACGGACCGAAGGGGTCGCGCCAGGGCCGCAACGACTACACCGGCTGGTTCGCCTCCGATGCGGACATGTCGGGCGTCTATCTCGGCTACGACGGGCCCTGCCCGCCCTGGAACGATGCGCGCCTGCACCACTACCAATTCCGGCTGTACGCGCTGGGTGTGGCGAAACTCGATCTGCCGGATCAATTCGACTGGCAGCAGGTGCAACAAGCACTGCGTGGGCATGTGCTGGCGCAGGCGCAATGGGTCGGCACTTATTCCCTGAACCCGCAAGCCGGTTAACGCGGCGGCAACCTGCCGTTCACGCGGCTGTCGGATACTGTGCTTTCGCAGCGCGGCGAATCCCGCATCAGCCGAGCGATGCCATGAACACCGACATCATCAAGGGCCGCTGGAAACAGTTGGGCGCGCGCCTGAAGACACAGTGGGCCAACCTCACGGATGACGACATCGGATCGGTGGAAGGTCATCGCGACTATCTGGTCGGCCGTCTGCAGGAGCGTTACGGCTGGGCCCGGGACCGCGCCGAAACCGAAGTGGCACGGTTCGAAAGCGAACTTTCATCCGCAGACAAGGAGAGGTAAGTCATGGTCAATGAACCCGCATCCACACCGATTCCGGGCGGCACGCCGGAGAATCGAGTCGCAACGCAGCCCGGTTCGCGTATCGAAGCCGGCGCCGAACGTTTCAAGCAGGGCACCCATGAAACAGTGCAGACCGCCAAGGAGAAATTCAACGCCGCGGCCGATCGCGTCGACCAGGGCGTGCAGCAGGCGACCGACAGCAGCGCACGCGCTGCGGTGCGCGCCAGCGAGAAGGCGGCCGAGATGCGCGAGCGGGGGCGCGAAGCCTTGCAGGACGCGCGCGAACGCGGTCGCGAGCTGGCCGAGGATGCGCGCGAGCGCGCCGAAGATGCATTCGACGCGATGCGCGATTTCGTGCGTGAGCGTCCGGTGCAATCGCTGGCGATCGCACTGGGTACCGGCTGGCTGATCGGCCGCGTGTTCGGCCGCCGCTGACCGCGCGAACGCACGATGAGCGGTCCGACGGCCGAGGCACCGGAGCGAAGGACGCCGCGCGCGAAAGTCGGGGCGCGCGAAGCGGACGAAACGCCCGTGGATGGCGCCGCTTCCGGCAGCACGCCGCTGCTGCAGCAACTCGAGACGCTCTACGCGGCGGCGTGCGCACTGGCGATCTCGCTGAAGCGTTTCTTCGGTGCGCTGGGCCGGTTGTTCGTGAGCGAAGGCGAGGTTGTTCGGCACGGGGTGCCGCTGCTGTTCATCGGCACGATCGCGTTGATCGCAATGTCGGTTTCGCTGTGGGCGTGCACGGTGGCGCTGATTTTCTGGGCGCTGCGCATGGCCACGCATTCGCCGGGCATTGCGCTGGGGATCATCGTCGCGGGACATCTGCTGCTGATCACCGGTTTGTGGATCTCGATCCGCCGCGGCGTGCGGCAGGCCTCGTTTCCGCATGCGCGCGCCGAACTGCGCGCACTGGGTCGTCAACTGACGCAGGATTTCGATGAATTCGCGCAGCACGCGCCTTCGCGCAAGGACACGCCGCCATGAAATACCTGCGCGCCTTGAAGGCACGCGAAGCGGCGCAGGCCGAATGCCTGTTCGCGCGCGGACAGTTGCGTTCGGCCGCGGCCGATGCCGCTGAAGCCTATCGCGCCTATCCGGTTCCGGTGCTGGGCGCGGCGGCCGGTGTGGGATTCCTGATCGGTCGCCTGCGCGTGGGGGCCGGAACGGTACTGAGCGGCGCGCGCCTCGCGGGCGCACCGGTCCTGCAAATGTTGCGCAACCAATTCGGCGGATTCTGAGCGGCAGTCGCGGAGGGGGAACATGTCGACACCGGTATCGCCGCCTCCGGTTGAAATGATCGTCACCGCGGCTGCGCCGGCCCAGGCCGAAGCGTCGCCGGCCGCCTCGAAAGGGGGCTTGCCGATGCAACGGCGCAAGCGCAGGCCGGGCGCGCTGGCACGGCGGCGTGCGCGGCGTTTCCGCTCACTGCGCGTGCCGCTGCTGGTGCTGATGTTCCTCGCCATCGCCACCCTGCTGGTGCTGGCGCGCACGCTGATCATTCCGCTGGTGCTGGCCGCCTTTGTCGGCATGGGGCTGAATCCGGTGGTGCGATTGCTCAACCGCGTTTACATCCCGCGGGCACTCGGTGCGCTGCTGGTAATGACCGCGCTGTTCGCGGGACTGGGCGAGGGCGCGGGGCTGGTCACGGGGCCGGCTGCGGAATGGATCCGGGAGGCACCGCAGGTTCTGCATCAACTCGCGCCCAAGTTCCGGCACATGATGCGGCCGCTCAGCGCGGCAACGCACGCCGCTTCGCAGTCACTGATCGGCTTCGGTGTGGGCGCGCCTGCGCCGCCGTCTGCCAGTGCGCCACCGAGTTTCGGCCTCAGCGACCTGCTGCTGCTGGCGCCGCGCATCGTGGCGGAAGCGCTGACGGTATTGCTGCTGGTGTTCTTTTTCCTCACCTATGGCGATCACATGCGGCGCAGGCTGGTCGCGGCGTCGCCGCGCTTCGCGTATCGCCGCATCGCGCTGAACCTGGTGCGTGGCATCCAGCACGAGATCTCGCGCTATCTGCTGACGGTGACGCTGATCAATTCCTGCCTCGGCGCGCTGACGGCGGTGATCCTGTGGTACTGGAAGATGCCCGATCCGGTGCTGTGGGGATGCGTGGTGGCGCTGCTGAACTTCATGCCCTACATCGGCGCGATCACATCCACGGCATTGTTGTGCGTGGTCGGCTTGCTGCAATTCAACGTGCTCTCGCACGCGCTGGCTCCGGCCGCGTGCTTCGCGGTGCTGGCTGCGCTGGAAGGAAACGTGATCACGCCGATGATCATGGGCCGGCGCCTGCAGCTATCCCCCGTGGCGATCCTGTTGTGGCTGCTGGTCTGGGGCTGGATGTGGGGCATACCCGGCGCGCTGCTGGCGGTGCCGATGCTGACCTGCGTCAAGCTGATCGCCGAGCGCGTGCCGGGCTGGGAGTGGTTCGCGCACATGGTCGAGCGCTAGCCCACGGCGCGAGCAGCCAGCCATGGTGCGAGGCTCCGTCTGGCCGTCCCTGGCCGGGCGCTCGGCTTCGCCGTGCTAACTTTGTGCGATGAAGGATCCAGTTTCCGCGCCGGCCGACCAGCTCGAACAGGCGCGCACGCACGCGCGGGCGGGCCGCATCGCGCAGGCTGAAGCAGCTTATCGCGCCGCGCTCGGCCAGAATCCCGGTAACGCGGAAGCCCTGAACTTCATCGCCATGTGCGCGCTGGCGCGCGGTGAGCTGCCGGATGCCCGACGCATGCTGGAACGTGCGGCGGAACTGGAACCCGAGCAACCCGAAGTCTGGAAAAGTCTGGGCATCGTGCACCTTGCCGCGGACCAGGCCGGCGATGCGCTGGCGGCTTTCGAGCGCGCATTGCAACTCGATCCGCAGCACTTCGTCTCGAGGTTGCATCGTGGCGCGGCATTGGAGCGTCTGGGGCGAATCTACGATGCGATCGCGAGTTACTACGGCGCGATCGTGGCGGCGCAGAACCAGGGATTGTGGTTGAGCGAGGCGACCACCGCGCCCGGTTTGCGCGTCGCGGTGCGACACGCGATGCGAAGCGTCAATGAGAACCGCCGGCGGCTGTTCCTCGACCTGCTGGCGCCGCTGCGGCAGCGATACGGCATCGATTCGCTGCGCCGCGTCGAGCAGGGATTGATGATCTATCTGGGCGATGTTCCGGCGAACTATCCCGATCCGCGTCAGCGTCCGAAGTTTTTCTACGTGCCGGGGCTGCGCACGCAGCCGTATTTCGAACGCGGACTGTTTCCTTGGCATGCGGATCTCGAGAAGCATACCGACCTGATCCGCGGGGAATTGCGCGGAGTGCTGGCAGATCCGCAGGTCATGGAACCGTTCCTGGGCACCAATGACAACCGGTTGCTGAAGGAACAGAAGCTGCTCGCTGGCACCCGTGGCGAGGCCCAATGGAATTCATTCTTCTTCCATCGCCATGGCGAAGTGTTCGAGCAGAACGCCAGGCTCTGTCCGCGCACCACGGAGGTGCTGAATTCGTTGCCGCTGGTGCACATCCGCGAGCACGCGCCGGAGGTGCTGTTCTCGGTGCTGACGCCCGGCTCGCACATCCTGCCGCACCACGGGATCACCAACACGCGTCTGGTGACGCATTTGCCGCTGATCATTCCGGAGGGTTGCGCAATCCGGGTCGGCGGCATCGAGCACACATGGCGGGAAGGACGTTGCGTCACCTTCGATGACACGTTCGAACACGAGGCCTGGAACCGCAGCGACAAGGTGCGCGTGGTGATGATTCTCGACTCCTGGCATCCGGATCTGGCCGATGCGGAACGCGAAGCGATCGCGCTGCTGGTCGGCGGCATCGGCGACTTCAATCGAGCGGCGAACGTGGCGGCGCCGCCGAAGGATTGATTACGCGCCGGCAGGCAGCCACAACAACAGCGCGATTCCGAGTGCGATGCGATAGATCGCGAATGGCGTGTAGCGATGCGAGCGGATGTAGTGCAGCAGCCATTTCACCGCGGCGAATGCCACGATCAGCGATACGAAGAAGCCGACGATCAGCGCGCGCCAATCCTCGTGCGCCGCGCCGCCGCCGTGAACCGCCTTCAATGCGAGATAGCCGGTCGCGGCATACATCGTCGGTATGCCGACCAGGAAGGCGAACTCCGTCGCCGCGGCGCGATTGCTGGTGCCGAACAGCATCGCCGCGAAAATGGTCGCGGCCGAGCGCGAGGTGCCGGGAAAGATCCCTGCAACGAACTGCGCGATACCGACGAGGACCGCAACCGTCCACGTCACCTTCTTCCGGTCCGGTTGACGCGCCGCATACCATTCCGCGCCCAGCATCCAGATTCCGCCGATGATCAAGGCCCAGGCGACCGGCGTCACCGTTGTGGGCAGCTTGAAACCATGTCTTTCGGCGATGTAGCCGAGCACGCAGGTGATCAGGAACGCCACGATCAATTTGAAAAGATAGTCGCGCGTGCCGGGATCGCGCCATTGCGTCAGCAATTGCCAGATGCGCTGCCAATACACCAGCGTGATCGCCAGGATCGCGCCGGCCTGGATGCCGACGATGAACAAGTCCGAGCGCGCGCCCAGCCAGTGAGCCGCGATCAACAAATGGCCGGTCGAGGAAACCGGCAGAAATTCGGTGATGCCCTCGATGATGCCGAGGATGACGACGTTCAGCAGATCGTGCATGGCGCGCGCTCAGGCGAAGACGGCGCGGCATTTAAACACGAGCCGCATCGTTCAGGGCGAGAAGATCAGGACGATGTAGGACAGGAACAGCAGGAGGTGCACCAGTCCCTGCATCGCATAGGTGCGGCCGCTCGAGAAGGTCAGCATCGTCACGGCGAACGTCAGCACCAGCAGCATGGTGTCGGCCGCGCCCAGGCCCAGCACCACCGTGCGTTCGCTGCCGATATCGATCAGCAGGATCGCCGGCACGGTCAGCGCGATTGTCGAAAGCGCGGTGCCGAGTCCGACGTTCATCGCGCGCTGCATCTGGTTGAAACGCGCGGCGCGGATGGCGGCGATGCCTTCGGGCGCCAGCACCAGTACCGCCACGGCCAAGCCCGCGACTTTCAGCGGCAGGCCGAGCCGCATCACTCCCGTCTCCAGCGGCAGCGCAAACAATTTGGCCAGCAGCACCACCATCACCAGGTAGATCAGCAACATCGCCGCGTGCCATGACCACGCGTGCGGCGAGCGGTGATGAACGTCGTGTTCGTCCGGCTCGCCTTCGGCCACGAAGAAACTGGTGTGCGTGCGCGTCTGGATCACCAGGAATGACGCGTAAAGCAGCAGCGACATCGCGAGCAGGAAGATCTTCTGCACGGATGAGAGCGTGCCGCCGCCGGTTGTGATCGTGACGTTGGGCCAGATCAGCGCCAGCGTCGCCAACGGAACCAGCAGGCCCAGGAACGCATTAGCACCGCGCAGGTTGTAGCTCTGTTCGTGATGGCGCAGGCCGCCGGCCAGCAGCGCGACGCCGATGATGCCGTTCAACACGATCATCACCACGGAGAACATCGTGTCGCGGCCGAAGGTCGGATTGTCGGCGTTGTGCAGCATCACGGTCACGACCGTCGCGATCTCCAGGGAGATCGCCGAGAGCGTCAGCATCAACGTGCCGTAGGGTTCGCCGAAACGCATCGCCAGGTGTTCGGCGTGTCGTGTGGCGCTGATGGCGGCGAGCAAGGCGCCCACGAAGAACGCGGCAAACGAGATTCCGACTGCGAGGTTCGACGCGATGTCTGCGGCGATCGCGGACTTTAGGAACCATCCAGTGATCAGGATCAACGCTGAAACCGGCAGCGACCACTCGGCGCTGAAGGATTTTCGCCCGCTCGCAGGTGCCGACGACTGGTTCAAGCGCGTTTCCTTCACCGTTCGCGCGGCTAGTATGCAACAGACAATGATCCGGATCGGTCGCATCCGGGGATGTCGAAGCACGCAGGGAAGCGGCAGGCGATGGAACGCTACGGAAATTTCAGCGGCGATTCGGGCGTGATCGCCTTTGAATTGCATCGCGACGGCATCGAAGTTCGGTTCGTCGACGGTCCCGAATACCTGTACACAATTGAGAGTGCTGGCCCACGCCACATCGCCGAGATGAAGCGGCGTGCCCGGGACGGCCGCGGTTTGAGCACCTGGATCAGCCAGGAGAAGCCGCACTACGCGAAGCGGCTTCGCTGAGCGTCGGCGAGAAGCGCATTTTTGGTGCGAATGTCGCACTAATGCGGTGCAAGTCATGTCTGTTTAGAGACCAAGTCATTGATCCGGCATGGGCCGGCTACTGGCATTGTGCTTGCCTTGTCCTTGTATTCCCCACCGTGAGGCCGCCATGTCATCCGCCGACAAAGTCCTGAAAACCCTGAAAGACGAGAACGTCGCCTTCGTCGACCTGCGCTTTGCCGACATGCGCGGCGTGCAGCATCACGTGTCTTTCCCTGCGCACGCCATCGACGAGGGCACTTTCGAAGACGGCAAGATGTTCGACGGCTCGTCCATCTCCGGCTGGAAAGGCATCAACGAATCGGACATGGTGCTGATGCCCGATGCCGGCAGCGCCTTCATCGATCCTTTCGCCGCGCACAAGCAGATGGTGATCACCTGCGACGTGCTGGAGCCTTCCACCATGCAGGCCTACGCGCGCGATCCGCGTTCGATAGCGCGCCGCGGCGAGGCATTCCTGAAATCCACCGGCATCGCGGACACCGCCTACTTCGGCCCGGAGCCTGAGTTCTTCATCTTCGACGGCGTGCGCTACCGCAACGACATGGGCCACGTTTTCTACGAGATCGAGTCGGAAGAAGCCGCGTGGTCGTCACACCGCCGCTACGAAGAAGGCAATCACGGACATCGGCCTGGCGTGAAGGGCGGCTATTTCCCCGTGCCGCCGGTGGACTCGCTTTCCGACCTGCGCGCGGAGATGTGCCAGGTAATGGAATCGCTGGGCATCCTCACCGAGGTGCACCACCACGAGGTCGCCACCGCCGGCCAGTGCGAGATCGGCACACGCTTCAACACGCTGCTGCACAAGGCCGATGAACTGCTGACGATGAAATACGTCATCAAGAATGTTGCACACGCAGCGGGCAAGACCGTCACCTTCATGGCCAAACCGGTGGTAGGCGACAACGGTTCGGGCATGCACGTGCATCAGTCGTTGTCGAAGGACGGCAAGAACCTGTTCGCGGGCGAGCTCTATGGCGGGCTATCGCAGACGGCGCTGTGGTACATCGGGGGCATCTTCACGCACGCGCGCGCGCTCACTGCGTTCTCGAAGTCGACGACGAATTCCTACAAGCGCCTGGTGCCGGGTTTCGAGGCGCCGGTGATGCTGGCGTACTCCGCGCGCAACCGCTCGGCGAGCTGCCGCATTCCGCACGTGGCCAATCCGAAAGGCCGCCGCATCGAAGTGCGTTTTCCCGATCCGATGAACTCGGGTTACCTCACCTTCACCGCGCTGATGATGGCCGGGCTGGACGGCATCCTCAACAAGATCGACCCGGGCCCGCCGATGGACAAGGATCTCTACGACCTGCCGCCGGAAGAGGAGCGCAACATTCCGCAGGTGTGCGCGTCGCTCGATGGTGCGCTCGAAGCGCTGGATCGTGACCGCGAATTCCTGAAAGCCGGCGGCGTGATGAGTGACGATTTCATCGATGCCTACATCACGACCA
>DASXWZ010000341.1:0-2061 GCA_036503375.1 Rhodanobacteraceae bacterium
GAGGGGAATGGCTATGCTTTGCGGTTTACACCATCCCCACCCAACCAGTTGTAGGCTCGGACGTCCTGTCCTCGCCAACAACCCCTGCCCTCCGCTCCTGCTGCGGGCGCTCAGCGACGCGCGAACCTGCGGTTCGCAAACGCGCCGCTTCGCCCTTGAAGGGGAGGGCTTTTGCGTCAAGCCGGCTCGAAATGCCGCAGTCGCAGTCGCAGGCTTTCGACGCCCTGCCAGTCGTCGATCGCCAGTTCGTAAGCCATTCGCAAAGCCGGTGCTGCGGGCGGATCGGCCGGGGCGTTGAACTGCACCGCGTTGTGCACCCGGCCATCGCGCGGATCGCGCAGGTTGGCGCGCAGGTGCCGCTGCTCCGCACCCACGCGCCGCCAGCCGACGCATTCGAACACGTTGTCGAACAGCGGCGGCGGAAAGCCCTGGCCCCACGGACCGGCTGACCTTAGCTGACGCGCCAGTTCCAGATCGAAATCGCCGCATTCGAGTTCGCCGTCGCTGTGCAGCAGAGGTTGCAGCGATTCCGGCGCGATGCGCTCGCGCGCGATGGCATCGAAACATTGCGAGAATCTCTCGTAGTCGGAAAAGCGCAGGCTCAAACCCGCCGCCATCGCGTGGCCTCCGAAGCGCCGGATCAACCCGGGTTCGCGCGCGTCGACCTCGGCCAGGGCGTCGCGGATGTGGAAGCCGGGAATCGAACGCGCCGACCCTCTCAGCAAATCCGACCCGTCGTCACCCGCGAGCGCAAACGCCACTACCGGCCGGTGCAGCCGCTCCTTGATCTTCGATGCGACCAGGCCGATCACGCCCTGGTGCCAGGCCGGATCGAACAGGCTGATGCCGCATGCATTCGCGTCGATTCGCGACAGCATCGTCTCCGCTACGGCGACCATCGAGTCCTGCAGGCCGCGCCGCTCGCCATTGATGCCATGCAGGATCGCGGCGAGCTCACGCGCGCGTGCGGCATCGTCGGTCAGCAGGCATTCGATGCCGAGCGTCATGTCCTCCAGCCGCCCGGCGGCATTGATGCGCGGGGCCAGTGCGTAACCGAAATCCGAAGCATCGAGCCGGCGAGCGTCGCAGCCGGCGACTTCGACCAGCGCCTTGATTCCGGCACACGCATGGCCGCCACGGATGCGGCGCAAACCCGCTTCGACCAGGATGCGGTTGTTGCGGTCCAGGGGCACCAGGTCGGCGACGGTGGCGAGCGCGGTCAGGTCGAGCAATCCGGACAAATCCGGTTCACCGTGTCCGGCGAACTTGTCCTGCGCGCGCATTCGCCCACGCAGCGCGAGCAGGAGATAAAACATCACGGCCGCGCCACAGAGACTCTTCGGAAGCACATCGGACCCGAGTTGCGGATTCACGATCGCATCCGCGTCCGGCAGCGTCGCGCCGGGCAGATGGTGATCGGTGACGATCACCTTGCAGCGGCGCGCCTTCGCCGCCGCCACGCCGGCGTGCGAGGCGATGCCGTTATCCACCGTGACGACGAGGTCGGGCGTGGATTGCAGCGTTTCGACCAGCGCAGGCGACAGGCCATAACCGTGCACCATGCGATCCGGCACGACGTAGCCGATGTCATGCGCGCCGAGCGCGCGCAGGCCGCGCACCGCGATTGCCGCGCCGCAGGCGCCGTCGCAATCGAAGTCCGCCGCGATCACGATGCGACGTTGTCGGACAATTGCCTCGATCAGCAGGTCGACCGCGGCATCGATCCCATGAACGGCGTCGGGCGACAGCAATCCCGACAATCGCGTTTCCGCGTGTTCCGGACACAACACGCCGCGCGCCGCATAGACGCGACGCAAGACGGGATGCACGTGATCGGGCCAGCCGTGCTGTTCGCCGGACAAAATGCGACGGACGATATTCAAAGTGCGCGGCAAGGGTGCTGGCATGGCACGAGAATGCGCGAGCCCTTGCGAAACGACAAGCAGCTCAGGCCGGACAGGCGTGTCAGGAAACGCCCACGGCGATCAAGCCTCGTAGCTCACCGCCACGATGTCATAGCAGCGCTTGCCCCCGGGCGCATCGAATTCGAACGAGTCGCCC
>DASXWZ010000342.1:0-17454 GCA_036503375.1 Rhodanobacteraceae bacterium
CGATCAATTGCGCCAGCTTTTCGCCGGCGTGAAAATCCACACTGTGCAGGCCTTCATCCACGCCGACGATCGCGACGGTGGTGAGATTGGGCAGGTCGTGGCCCTTGGCCAGCATCTGCGTACCGACCAGGATCGCGGGCCTGCCATCGGAGAGTTTGTCCAGCAACTTTTCGAATGAATCACGGCGGCGCGTGCTCTCACGATCGACGCGCAATACCGGAACCTGCGGATAACGCGCCTGCAGCGCTTCCTCCAGGCGCTCGGTGCCGTGCCCCTGTGGAGCGAGCGCCTGCGTGCCGCAATCCGGGCATTGCCGGGGCCACGCTTGCGTGTAACCGCAGTGATGGCACATCAGGCGCGCGCGGAGCCGGTGCACGGTGAGCGGCCGTTCGCAGCGTGGACACGCCGCGTGCCACCCGCAGGCGCGACACAGTAGGACCGGCGCATAGCCGCGGCGATTCTTGAACACCAGCGCCTGTTCGCCGCGTGCAACGCATGCATCGAGCGCTTCCAGCAAAGCCGGCGACAAACCGTGCTGCAATTTCAGACCACGCAGATCCAGCACGTGCACCGGCGATGCCGGGCGCGCGTGCACGCGCGAACGCAGCCGCGCGTGCGCGTAGCGTTCTGCCTGGACATTCAGCAGCGTCTCCAGCGAAGGCGTAGCGCTTCCCATCACCACCGGAATTTCCAGCGCCTGCGCGCGCATCAGCGCAAGATCGCGCGCGTGATAGCGGAAACCGCCGTCCTGTTGTTTGTATGAAGCGTCATGCTCTTCGTCGATGACGATCAATCCGGGTTTCGGCAGTGGTACGAACGCGGCCGAGCGCGTGCCCAGCACGATCGCCGCATTGCCGTGCAGGGCTGCGAGCCACGCGCGCGCGCGCTCGCCCTCGGCCAGATTGGAATGCAGCACCGCGATCGGCGCGTCGAAACGCGCACGCAGGCGGCGCAGCATCTGCGGGATCAGTCCGATCTCCGGCACGAGCACCAGGCTTTGCCTGCCCATTTGCAGCGCGCGTTCGATCAGTGCCAGGTAGACCTCGGTCTTGCCGCTGCCGGTAACGCCTTCCAGCAGCCACGGCCGAAAGCCGTCATCGGTCGCAAGAATTTCCTCCAGCGCGGCGTGCTGCTCTTTCGTCAACGCCGCCGCGTGCGGTCTGCCGCGCCACGAAGTTTGCGCAGGCGGATCGGACGTTTCGATCAAGCCGGCTTCGCGCAAGCGCCGAGCCGCTGCGCGCCAGTTCGGCAGCAGTGCATCCAGTTCGCTGGCGCGCAAGGAGGCATCGGCGAGCGCGTCGAGCAGCGCCAGCGATGCACCGCGTCGGCTGCGTGCATCCAGCGCGCTCCGGCCGACGACCGTCAGCGACCACGCTTCGTCATCGTTGCGCGGAAGCGGTTTGTCATCGCGCAACCATCCCGGCAGCGCGCCGAACAGCACCTCGCCGACGGCGCCGCACCAGTAGTCTGCCGCGCGCAACAAAGTATTCCAGAGTTCGGGCGTGAACAGAGGTGTGGCGTCCAGCACGCGCCCCACCGGTTTCAATCGCTCGTGCGGCAAGTCCGATCGTGCCGCGTTCGCGACCGCGATTCCGATTCGGTGCGAACGTCCGAACGGCACCTCCACACGCGTGCCCGGCTGCGGGATTGTCTCGTTGCCGGGCAACAGATAGTCGAACGTGCGCGGCAGCGGGACCGGCAAGGCTACGCGCAGGATTCCCCGCACGCCGCTCACGAGTCGGCCTGCGGGCGCGACTTGCGCGCACTTGTTTGCACAAACGGCAGGAAAGCAGCGCAAGTTCCCGCCCACGCGAAAATTTCACTCTTATCCACAATCCGTGTGGATAACGCTGTGGAAGCGTGTGGGCACAAGCTTCCGCAAGGGGCGGCCGCGCGGGCCCGGTGACGCCTTGGCGAAATTTTCACCAACTCCAAATTGCGCTTGGCGATCAAACAGATAGTGTTCCGGTAGAGAGCACACTCGCCGGTACTGAAGGCTTCGATCGGCCGGATGCCGCTGCGGATTGATGCTGTGCACAACCGAGCCGCGACATCCCGCATCCCGCCTTCATTCCAGCATCTGCAACACGCTGCGGGAGGCGCGGAGGCGCTCGGCAAAACGGGCGCCGGTGGCCCGCATCCGCGGCGCGTGTTCCCGAAGGTAGGCGTCGTATGCCGTCCGATCGCGCAGGTGGTAGTGCACGCTGTAAGCGATTCGTTCCGGCGACGACGGTTCCAGCCGTTCGAGGATCTGCGCGCCGACGAAACCGGGCAGGGCGAGCATTTCACGCACGTGGTCGCGCAACCAGGGCAGATATTCGGGAGCGAGCGCCGCGTCCAGATCCAGATCGACCACGTAGACAATCGCGCTCATGTGCGCGCGATGCTCAATGCGAAGGCACAACCCACCGCGATGCTCAGCAACACGGTATAGCAAATGCCCACGCACCAGTACTTCAGCGTGGTGAGTATCCAGCCTTGCATGTAGACGCGCTTCTGCATCAGATAAAGGTGGACGAACAACCATATCCAGGCTGCGGCCGTCAGGAGATCGACCGGAACGTCGAGCCAAGCGGATGACGACAGGCTCTTCAGCGCGGCCAGCGCGAACAGCACCAGCAGCGACAGGAAAATGAAGGCGTGGCTGTGCAGTGCCACGATCAAGTGTTCCATGTACAGCCTGCGCTTGAAGATGTAGAACACCTTCAGGATTACCGCAAACAGCGGAAGCAGCACGAACATGGTCTGAGGCAACAGCGAGAAGACCCCGGCGAACATGCGCTGCGCCAGCTCGCGACGCTGTTCCATCGTGCCGTTCTTCATCGCCAGGATGTTGTCGTGCATGCGCAGCTCGGCGGTGCCGAGCCACGCATTGGCGAAACCCGGCAACCACGACACGTGCAGCGGGTGATGCGCGGGATCCCAGACCGAATCGTTGATGTAGATGTCGTTGGACTTGTCTTCATCGCTGCGTGTTGCCCCACCGGACGAGGCGCTTGTCGGGGGAGCCGGGGAGGCTCCGGTCGCGACGGTCGAAGAACCGACGGTTCGCGACTTGGCTCGCTCTTCGCGCTTGATTTCCTTCAGGCGCGCCGCGGCGGAGCGACGCACCCCCGTCCGCGCAACTTCCAGGCCGGCGCGCGCAACCTGCGGCACCGCCGGGTTGGCCTCATCAACATCGAGCTTGTGCAGCATGCGCTGCTCCTGCGCTTTGACCTCTGCAACCGTATGCGCATCGGCGAACGCACCGGACGAGGTTTGCACCTTCGGCGCGAAGTTGATGTTGTCGAAAGACACCTGCATCACGAAGAACGCGATCAGGCACAGGAAGAACATCAGCCGGAATGGGGTGACGTAGCGCACGCGCCGGCCGGCGAAGTATTCGCGCGAAAGAAATCCGGGCTTGAAGTACAGCGCGGGCAGCGTGCGCACCACTCGCGAATCGATGTTCAGCAGCGTGTCGAACACGTCGCCCAGCACGCCGGAGAGGTGCCGGATCAAGCCTTTTACCGGCTGGCCGCACTGGTAGCAGTACTCGCCGTACAACGGCGCGCCGCAATTGGCGCACAACGCGCCGGGCGGAGGCGGTGTAACGGATTCTGGTTTGGTTACCATGCTGCGTCCGGCCTGATGGATTCCGATGCGCATTCTAGCGATTGACCGCGCGCACTACGCGCGCGAAACGCGTGCAACCGTGAAACTCGCGCTGCCCCTGATCGCCGGGCAATTGTCCTCGATCGGCATGAACGCGGTGGACGTGGTGCTGGCCGGACATTACAACGCCCACACCCTGGCGGCGGTGGCGGTCGGCGCCAACGTCTGGTTGCTGGCGCTGGTCGCCGCGATCGGCGTGATGATGGCGCTTCCGCCGTCGGTGGCGCACATGGACGGCGCCGGCGCGCGCGGCGAAGTCGGCCCGCTGTTCCGCCAGGCGGTGATGTTGGCCGGCACGCTCGGCGTGCTGCTGTGGTTCGGCGTGCGCCACGCCGGTCCGCTGCTGCACCTGCTCGGCGTGGATGTCGAATTGCTGCCCGACGTGCAGAAGTTCCTGCACGCCTTGAGCTGGGGCGCGCCGGCGGTGTGCTTCTATTTCAGCCTGCGCGGACTGTCCGAAGGCATGAGCTGGACGCGCCCGACGATGTTCTTCGGGTTCACCGGGCTGTGCGCGTTGATCCCGCTGGGCTACATTTTCATTTACGGCAAACTCGGCTTGCCGGCCCTCGGTGCGCAAGGCAGCGGCGTCGCCAATGCGTTCGTGCTCTGGCTGCAGGTCGCCGCATTCGCGACGTATGTGCGGCTGTCGCCGCGCTACCGCCCGCTGCATCTGTTCGCGCGCTTCGAGAAACCCGACCCGCGTGCGATCTTCGGCCTGCTGCGCATCGGCGTGCCGATGGCCGTGACGCTGCTGATGGAGGCGGGCATGTTCTCGATCGCCGCGTTGCTGATCAGCCGGCTCGGCACAGTCGCGGTGGCCGCGCACCAAATCGCGATCAACGTCGCCTCGATCACCTTCATGGTGCCGCTGGGCCTGGCGCTGGCGATCACGATCCGGGTGGGCAATGCGGTCGGCCGCAACGATCCGCACGGTGTGCGCTATGCCGGCTTCGTCGGGATTTCCCTGACGCTCGCGACGCAGTGCGTGGCTTCGGCGTTGATGCTGGGTATCCCGCACCTGATCGCGCGCCTCTACACCGATGCTCCGGCGGTATTGGCGCTGGCCGCGCAATTGCTGATGCTGGCCGGCGCTTTCCAGTTCGCCGACGGAATCCAGGTCGCATCCAACGGCGCGCTGCGAGGACTGAAGGACACCCGCGTGCCGATGTTCATCACGGTGCTGGCGTACTGGGGCGTCGGCATGCCGATCGGTTATGTGCTGGCGTTCCACGCAGGCTGGCGGGCGCCCGGCATGTGGATCGGGCTGAGCGCCGGTCTTTACGCCGCGGCGATCCTGCTTTCCGCACGCTTCGCGCGGCTCGCCCGCAAAGGAACCTGGAAACGCGCGCCCTCGACGTCTTCGTGACGCCGCGCGCGGGCTCGGCTACGCTGATGGTCTTCAATCGCGCAACAGGCACGCACATGGCGACGCAACAATCCGGCGGCTTCTGGAACGGCCTGCGTGCCGTCGGCCGCGGCATCAACATCGCGCGGCTGGTGATCATCAACCTCATCTTCTTTTTCATCCTGGTGCTGATCCTGATCGCGGTCGGACACGGCGTGCCGGAGGTCGGCCCGAACAGCGCGCTGGTGCTCAAACCCGACGGACAACTGGTCGAGCAATACAGCATCGACCCGGCCAGCCGCGCACTGGCGCGCGTGTCCGGACAGGATGAGGGCCAGGTGCAGGTGCGCGACCTGGTCGGCGTGATCGACGCGGCCGCGCGCGACGGCAACATCAAGCGCATCCTGCTGGAACCCGATCAATTGCAGCCGCAAGCCTTCGGCGCGCTGGAGGAAGTCGGTGCGGCGCTGGATCGTTTCCGCGCCACCGGCAAACAGGTGTACGTGTGGAGCGCCGGAATGGACCAGGGCCAGTATCTGCTGGCCGCGCACGCCGACAAGGTCCTGCTCGATCCGCAGGGCGCGCTGCTGATCACCGGCCTCGCCAACTATCGCAGCTACTACAAGACACTGCTGGACAAGCTCGGCGTGCAGGCGCACCTGTTCCGCGTCGGTCAGTTCAAGTCGGCTGCCGAGCCCTTCATCCAGGACGCGCCGTCGCCCGCTTCGATCGAAGCCGACAAATACTGGATGGGCGGCCTGTGGGACACGTGGCTGGCCGAAGTCGGCAAGCTGCGCGGCATCGATGCGAATACGCTGCGTACCGACGTCGACCAGTTTCCGCAGGAGATCCAGGCCGCCAACGGCGACACCTCGCAGCTTGCGCTGAAAATGCACCTCATCGACGGCCTGGCCACCCGCGAGGAAGTGGTCAAGCTCATGCAGAAGCTGGGTGCGCCCTCCGACGACGGCAAGAGTTTCCGCGGCATCGACATGGACGGTTACCTGCCGCGCGCGCAGAAACTGGATTTCGGCAAGCCGCAGGTCGCGGTGGTGGTGGCCGAAGGCGAGATCGTTTCCGGCAAGCAGCAGCCCGGCACCATCGGCGGAGAGTCGACTTCCGCGCTGATCCGCGCCGCACGCAACGATCGCAACGTGCGCGCGATCGTCCTGCGCGTGAATTCGCCCGGCGGCGAAGTCTATGCCGCCGAGGAAATCCGGCGCGAGGTACAGCTCGCGCGCGAATCCGGCAAACCGGTGGTCGTGTCGATGGGCGACGTCGCGGCCAGCGGCGGTTACTGGATCTCGATGAACGCGGACCGCATCCTCGCCGAGCCCGACACCATTACCGGCTCGATCGGCATCTTCGGCCTGTTCTTCACCGCCGCGGATGGACTGGACAAGCTCGGCATCCACACCGACGGCGTGGGCACCACGCCGATCGCAGGTGCGTTCGACATCCGCCGGCCGCTCGATCCGAACGTCGGCGCGATGATCCAGAGCATCATCGAGAAGGGCTATCGCGACTTCGTCGGCAACGTGGCGCGCGCGCGCGGCAAGAGCTACGCGGATATCGATGCGATCGCGCAAGGCCGCGTGTGGAGCGGCGCGCAGGCGCTGCAGCGCGGGCTGGTCGACCAGCTCGGCGGGCTGCACGATGCGATCAAGCTGGCCGCGGCGCAGGGCAAGCTGGGCAGCAACTACGGCGTCCGTTACATCGAGAAGCCGCTCACCCCGTTCCAGCGTTTCCTGCTGAACTTCGGCGATGGCAACGGCTCGCGCGTCCTGTCATCACTGGGCATTCGCCTGCCGGATTTTGCCGCACAGTTGCCGAAACTCGCGCCCGAACTGAAACTGTTGCAGCACGCGCAGGCGGACAAGCCGCAGGTTTATTCCTATTGTTTCTGCGCGCTGCATTGACCTCTTGAAGCGGCGAGCGCGGCTTCACTTTCCCTCTCCCTCTCGCGGGAGAGGGAATACTTGCAATCGCATCGTGCGATTGCATCGCTAGTGCGACTGATCGTCGATATCCTTGCTCTGCTGCGCGGCCTGCTTGTCGACGACATCCTGCACGGCTTTCGCGCGATCGCGGTCTTTCACCAATGTGCCGAGCGGCGAATTGAGGACGACACTCGATTCCGATTGCGTCTGCGGCGAGTTGTCCGGCTGCGGTGCTTGCGGACTGTGGCAGGCGCACAGAGTTGCGAAGAAGAAGATTGCGACGACGGCGCGTGACATGGCCTTCACCTCGGCTGCGAGTCTCGCGTGCGGCGCACGCCGATGCAAGGTGCGTTAAGCTCGCGCCAACAAGGCGAGAGAGTTCGGCATGAATGCTCACCTTTCCCGCTGGCGGCTGGACGGCCAGAGCGCGCTGGTCACGGGCGCCAGTCGCGGCATCGGCCTGGCCTGCGCGCGCGAACTGGCCGCGCTGGGGGCGAGTCCCTTGCTGGTGGCGCGCGACGAAGCGCAGTTGAACACGGCCTGCGAAGAGATCGCCGAGGAATTCCCGGACAGCGAACCCCGTTTCTTCGCCGCCGATCTTTCGGAAGAGGAAGAGCGGCTGGCGGTGTTCGACTGGATCGCCGATCTCAACGCACCGTTGTCGCTGCTGGTCAACAACGCCGGCGGCAACATCAAGAAACCCACGCTCGAATACACCGGCGAGGATCTGCATCGACTTCTGGAATTGAATCTGGTCGCGGCCTTCGACCTGTGCCGGCTGGCGCACCCGCAACTGGCGCAACATGCCAATGCGGCGATCGTGAACATCGGTTCGGTGTCCGGCGCAACGCACGTGCGTACCGGCGCGCCGTACGGCATCAGCAAAGCCGCGCTGCACCAGATGACGATGAATCTCGCCTGCGACTGGGCCGAGGACGGGATCCGTGTCAATGCGGTCGCGCCGTGGTACATCCGCACCCAGCGCACCGGGCCGGCGTTGAGCGATCCGGATTACCTGGATGAAGTGCTGCAGCGCACGCCGATGGGCCGCATCGGTGAACCGGAAGAAGTGGCGAGCGCGGTGGCGTTCCTGTGCCTGCCGGCATCGAGTTACATCACCGGCAGCGTGATCGCCGTGGACGGCGGTTTTCTGCACTACGGTTTCTGACGTGCTCGCGTTCGACCACATCGACTCGCCGATCGGTCCGCTGCTGCTGGTCGCGGACGAACACGGGTTGACGTACATCGGTCTGCCGCGCCGCGGGGTGGCGCAGGAGCCTCCTGAAGACATGCAGCACAAGCCGGCGAAACTGCGCGCAGCGCAAAAACAGTTCGAGGAATACTTCGCCGGCGCGCGGCAGGTGTTCGAATTGCCGCTTCACCCGCACGGCACGCCGTTCCAGCTCGAGGTCTGGGGCGCATTGTTGAGCATCCCGTACGGCGAAACGGCGAGCTATGCGCAGATCGCGCGCCGCATCCGCCGTCCCAACGCGGTGCGTGCGGTCGGCGCGGCCAACGGCGCCAATCCACTGTCGATCGTCGTGCCCTGCCATCGAGTGATCGGTTCGGACGGCGAACTGGTGGGCTACGGCGGCGGACTGCCCGCGAAGCGCTGGCTGCTGGCGCACGAACGAAGATTCGCGCCGCGTGCGGCGTTGGTGCTCGAGCCTTAGGTCTGTGAGCAGACCTCAACAGCCCTGCAACTGGGCGTTCAATTCGTCCTCGCGTTGCTGGAACGGCGGCTTGTCGCTCGGAAACGCCATGCGCAGTTTCTCGTGATTGGCATCGAAGCGGCGCTGCAGTTCCTCGCACACCTGCGCGCGCGGGGCCGGCACGCAGTGATCCTGTACTTCGACGTAGGCGTTGGCGATCAGCGGCCCGCCGCGAATCGGCGGCTTGCGCGCCTCTTCCGGCGCCGACATGCCCAGCCGGTCGGAATGGCCGTAGGCGCGGTCCAGACTCTGGCCGGGATAGCCCTGCGCACCCAGCGGCATGGCATAGGGCGCGGGCAGGGTGTCGCTCAGGTATTTGCGTTGGCCGTCGTAACGCGTGCACGCGTACATCACCGGCAAGGGCGCCGGCGGCGGTTCGTACCGCGGCGCGGCGCTGGCGACCCGCGCCGGCGCGACAGAGATCGGCGGCGCCGAGACCGACGAGACGATCGGCGCGTCCTGCAGGGAAACCGTGCTTTGCTTCTGCCGCGCGGGGCAGGGCTTGTCCTGGTAACTCACCGCGCCGTCCCGCGAGACGCAGCGGTACACCTGCACCGCGTCCGCCGCGGGTGCCAGCAACAGCAGGGCGAACAGTGCATTTGTGAGATGAGTCATGCCCGGCATCCTACGCGCGTCGCAGCGTGGCGAGATGAACATCCCGCGATGCGCCGGCGGTCCGAATAGCCATTAGAATCGCCGGTTCGGGAGGGAATCCAATGCGCCATCGAATGATCGCGTACCGCGGCGGGTTGCTGTGCCTGCTGCTGCTGTTCGCGCCGGGCTCGAAGGCTTCTGCGGTGCCATTGCGCATCGCGCAACTGCAACATTCGGATGCGGCGCTTCCGCCACCGGAAGCCTTGGTGCACGGCGCGCTCGATGCGCACTTCCAGCCGATGCGGCAGAACCTGCTGCGCGCGCCGGACGACAGCAGCGCCTGGTACCGCCTGCAGTTGCAGCACGACTGGAGTGATTCATCACCGCCGCTGCTGGTGATCGGCGGCGACACTCGCGCCCGCGTGACCGTGTATGTGCCGCCGCTCTACGCACCACGGCAAGTCAGTCCCTACGATGCCTATTCCGATCCGCGCTTCTCGCGGCATGCGATGGTGCTGGAACTGCCGGCGGACTTGCGCTCGGATCAGCCGGTCTATATCGACACGGGCGCTCCGGGACAAAGCCAGCCGTTGCGCGCCGGCATCGTCGATTACGCCGGCTATCAAGGCCGCGACCTGCGTCATGTTCGCCTGAGCACGCTGTTCGCCAGCGTGCAGGCCGCGATGCTGATGGTGATCCTGTGCTTCTGGCTCGTGCTGCGCGACCGGATGTTCCTCTACTTCCTCGCCTACATGGGCGCGCAACTGGTGTATCAACTCGCTTCGTCGGGAGAGCTGTACGCCTTGCCCGGCGCGGCCGCGTTGCTGTCGCCGCTGAATTACCACCCGGGCCAGTTCGCCGCGATCGTGTCGGCGGCGTTGTCGATCGGTTTCATCCTCGAATTTGCCGACCTTGCCGATTACGTGCCGCGTCTGTCGCGTGTGCTGTCATGGATGCGCTGGCCCTATTTCGCGTTCGCCGTGGCGCTGTGGATTCCGGCGTTGCGACCGGATGCCTGGTTGCCGAACACGGTCAACCTGCTGCTGGTGGCGAGTACATTGGTCGCGCTGCTCGCCGCCTGGCGCGCGTGGCGTTCGGGCAACCGGCAGGCCGGATTTTTCCTGATCTCATGGGCGCCGCTGCTGGCGCTGACGCTGGTGCGCGTCGCGCAATTGATCGGCGGCTGGCCATTGCCGGCGTGGCTGGAATACGGATTCCCGGCGAGCATGGCGTATGCCGCGGTGGTGATCACGGTGGGCCTGGCCGACCGCACCTTGCAGGTGCGGCACGAACGCGACCAGGCGCATCGCATGGCCGAATTCGACGCGCTCACCGGCGTGCTCAATCGCGGCGCGATCCTGCGCCGCCTGCGCGATGCCTGGGATGCGGCGCGCGCACAAGGCCAGCCGCTGGCCGTTCTGTTCCTGGACATCGATCACTTCAAACGCATCAACGACACCCGCGGACACGCCGCGGGCGATGCCTGCCTGCGCGCGGTGGTCGGCGCGATCCAGGAGCAGCTCGGCGCGTCCGACCGGCTCGGACGTTATGGCGGCGAGGAATTCCTGGTGGTGTTGCGTGGCGCCAGCGCGCGCATAGCGCAGCACGTGGCCGAGCGCATCGTCACACGCGCGGCCGGGCTGCGCGTGCCGGTCGGCGATCAACCGGTCGAGTTGACGGTGAGCATCGGCGTGGCGGCGGTGCAGGGCGACACGCCCTCCGTGGAGACGCTGGTCGAATGCGCCGACACCGCGCAGTATCGCGCCAAGGCGCTGGGTCGCAATCGCGCCGTAATGTATCGCAATGAGGATCTCGCGCAAGTGCTGGCGACGCCGTCCGCTTGAAAACGGATCGGCGCAACTTCATCCTGAAAGCTTTCGGGACGGATCAGACGAATGCAGGCCCGGGAGGTTCTGGAATTCTGGCGCGCGGCCGGCGAGCAGCGCTGGTTCGCACGCGACGCGGCCTTCGATGCCGAATGCCGGACGCGTTTCCTCGATGCGCACCATGCAGCCGCCCGGCGCGAATTCGAGCACTGGATGGACGATGCACACGGTGCGCTCGCGCTGCTGATCCTGCTGGACCAGATCCCGCGCAACGTGTTCCGGAACAGCGCGCACGCCTGGGCGACCGATCCACTTGCGCGGCACTACGCGCGGCGCGCGATCGATGCGGGTTTCGACGCGCAGGTCGAGCCCGATCTGCGCACGTTCTTCTACCTGCCGTTCGAGCATTCCGAGGATCTGGCCGACCAGGAGCACGCCCTGGCCTTGTACCGCGCACTGCCGGCAGCGGACGCCGATCGCTGGGCGGTGATCCACCATGACATCATCCGGCGCTTCGGCCGCTTCCCGCATCGAAACGCCGCTTTGGGACGGGCGACGACACCGGAAGAGCAGGCATTTCTGGATGGCGGCGGTTTCGCGGGTTAGCCCGGGTTTTCGTGAGATGCCATGCGCGAGCAGTGACATCTCGCGTCGGCACGCGCCCGCGCTCGGATGTTGGCGGGAAGGCGATTCCGGGACGAGGACTGCTTGCCGAATCTTTCAACGCGTCAGGATTTCAGCAGCCACAGGCTCGATCACTTCCAGCCAGCGCGCGTACTGCGCGCCGGAAGGATGCAGGTCGTCGGCGACCAGCAGATGGCGGTAACGCGGATCGCGGGAAATGGCGGTGATGTCCACGAAACATGTGCCTCGCGTGTCCGCCGCTTCGTGGGCGACGGCATTGAAACCATCGATCTGCGCCGCGATCGATTCCGGCTCGCGTCCGGGTCCGCGCGCGAACGGCGTCGCGCCCCAGTCCGGAATGGAAATCACCAGCACGTGTCGCGGATCGTCGCCGGCCAGCGCGATCGCGCGTTGCAGCAGGTTCCGGAACTGTTCGCCATATTCGCTGAGCGGCCGGCCACGGTACTGGTTGTTGACGCCGATCAGCAATGTCGCCAGCGCATAAGGGCGCTGAAATTGCGCGGCATCCATCGCCGCGCCGAGCTCGTCGGTGGTCCAGCCGGTGCAGGCGACGATCTGCGGATCGGCGATTCCGACGCCCGCGGCCCGCAGCCGGGCAACCAGTTGCGACGGCCAGCGCTGGTGTTCCGGCACGCCCTCGCCGATGGTGTAAGAATCCCCCAGCGCGAGGAACCGGTGATCCGCGTCTTGCATCCGATGCCGCCCATGAAGTCCATTCATCTTATCAATGCCCTTGATGCGCAGCAGGTGATCGGCAGATGAGCCAGGCACCGGTTGCCGATCCTTGGCGGTTCGGCTGGCGCGGCGAGCTGCCGGCCTTGTCGCCGGGCCAGGCGCTCGCGCGCGTCAGCGCGCAGCATCGCGCCGGTTATGAGGTGAACGATGGCGCGCACGCGTTCAACGCGCAACCCGCGCCGCGTTTCCTGAAGCACGGCATCGATCCTTCGGAGCGCCCGGCGGTGGGGGATTTCGTGATCATCAGCATGCCGATGGAGGCAGGCGGATCACCGCCGCACATCGTCGAAGTGCTGCCGCGCCGCGGCGCATTGACCCGCGCGGCCGCCGGCGAGCGCTACGCACGGCAGGTCATCGCGGCCAACGTCGACGTCGTGTTCGTCCTGATGGGACTGGATGGCGACTTCAATCCGGCGCGCGCCGAGCGCTATCTCGCGCTGGTGGAAGACAGCCGCGCGCAACCGGTGATCGTGCTGACGAAGCTCGACAAGGTCGATCGCGCGCGCGTCGAAGAGACGCTGTCGGAATTGTCCTCGCGCCTTCCGCAGGGCACGCCGCTGCACGCGATCAACGGCAAGGATGCCGAAAGCGTTTCCGTGCTCGATCGATATCTGCAACCCGGTATCACCGCCGTGCTGGTCGGTTCATCCGGCGCCGGCAAGTCGACGCTGACCAACACGCTGCTGGGCGAATCGCGCATGGCCACCGCCGCCACGCGCGCGCGCGACGATCGCGGCCGCCACACCACCAGCCACCGCGCGTTGCTGATGCTGCGTGGCGGCGCCTGCCTGATCGACACGCCCGGCATGCGCGAGCTGAAACTCACGGGCGAAGAAGAGCTGGAAGTGTTCGATGACATCGACGCGCTGGCGACGCGGTGCCGTTTCGCCGACTGCAACCACGGCAACGAACCGGGTTGCGCCGTGCGCGCGGCGATCGAGGCCGGCGAACTCGACGAACAGCGTTTCCGCAACTACGAGAAGTTGCAGGGCGAACGCGACGATCAGGCAGATGCCGCCGAGGCGCGGCTGCGGCACAAGGGCGACACGAAGACGGCGACACGCGTGCTGCGGCAGTTCTATCGCGACCGCGAGCGCAAATGAAAGACGCGCCGCTCGCCGATCTTGCACATCTCACTGCGCTGGACAAACGCCTGGTGGAAGCGGTGCGCGGCATCCACGTGCTGGGCACGGTGGCGTGGCCGGCATCGGCCGAACGCAAATTTCTGGAGCACGCGTCGCACGGACGCGAGACATTGCCGAAGATCGGATACGCGCGCCCGGATTTTTCCGTGCAGCGCGCGGAGCTGGAACGGATCGCGGATGCGGCCGACTCCGCGCATCCGATCGGCGCCTACCTGCAGCGCAGCGCGCGCTCGTGGAGCGTGGCGGCGGCCATGCTGGAGGCGATCGGCACACCGGCCTTCAGCGCGCGCTCGATCCAGCTTTACGGCAAGCCTGACGATGCGCTGCCCGGCGGTTCGCAAACAAATCTCGATGCGGCGAAATATTTCCTTTCGATCGCCGAGAAGATCGGCAATGGCCTGGGGGCGGACGCGGACGAGCGAACGATTCCCGCGATCCGGCTGCGCGACGAAGTGCAGCAAGAGGTCGACGCATTCTTCGGCGCGGGCGTGGTCAAGGTCGAACTGGACGAGCAGTTGACCGCCAAGGCCGCGGCCGGCGCGACGCGCATCCGCCTGCGCGCGGGCACGGCCTTCAGCGAATACGACCGCAACCAGTTGCTGGCGCACGAGGCCTTCGTGCACACGCTGACCGCGTTGAACGGGCGCGCGCAACCGGTCTTGCAATCATTGTCGCGCGCCAGCCCGCGCGTCACCGCCACGCAGGAGGGCCTCGCCGTGTTCGCCGAATTGATGTCGGGTTCGATCGACATCGCACGGCTGAAACGCATCAGCCTTCGCATCCTCGCCATCGAAATGTCGCTGCAAGGCGCCGATTTCATCGAGGTGTACCGCTATTTCCGCGAACATGGCCAGAGCGGGAACGACAGCTTCACCTCGGCGCAGCGTATTTTCCGGGGCGTGCCGCCGCAGGGCGGCGCGGCATTCACCAAGGACAACGTCTACCTCGCCGGTTTGCTCACCGTCCACACGTTCTTTCGCTGGGCGTTCAAGCGGCGCCGGCTGGACCTGCTGCGCAACCTGTTCGCGGGCAAGTTCGCTTTGGAAGACGTGATCGCGTTGAAGCCCTGCTTCGCGGACGGTTCGCTCTGCGCGCCGAAATACGTACCGCCCTGGTTGCAGCAATCGCAGGGACTGGCCGGCAAGATGGCGTTCTCGCTGTTCGCCAATCGCATACGGATGGGAAGGATCGGCGAGTGGGATACGCCGTAATCCTTGCGCCACAAGGGTTTGCCGGCCGCGTGATATATTGCCCGGTCACGCGCAACGTGAGTGCCCAATGAGCCTGCCCGAGGAACTCCGACAAGCCGCGCTGGATTACCACCGGGCGCCGCCTGCGGGCAAGATTCGCGTCACTCCGACCAAGTCGCTGTTGAACGCGCGCGAACTGTCGCTGGCCTATTCGCCGGGCGTGGCCTACGCCTGCGATGCGATCGTGGAGGATCCGCGCGCGGCGTCCGAGCTGACCGCACGCGGCAATCTGGTCGGCGTGATCACCAACGGCACCGCGGTGCTGGGCCTGGGCGACATCGGCCCGCTCGCAGGCAAACCGGTGATGGAAGGCAAGGGCGTGCTGTTCCGCAAGTTCGCCGGCATCGACGTGTTCGACATCGAGATTTCGGAGAAGGATCCCGACAAGCTGGTCGAGATCATTGCCGCGCTCGAACCGACCTTCGGCGGCATCAATCTCGAAGACATCAAGGCGCCGGAGTGCTTCCTGGTCGAGCGCAAGTTGCGCGAACGCATGCGCATCCCGGTCTTCCACGACGACCAGCACGGCACGGCGATCATCGTCGGCGCCGCGCTGATAAATGCGCTGCGCGTGGTCGGCAAGAAGATCGAGGACGTCAAGCTGGCGCACGCCGGCGCTGGCGCCGCGGGCATCGCCTGCCTGGACATGCTGGTCGCGCTGGGATTGAAACCGGAAAACATCCTCGCCATCGATCGCGAGGGCGTGCTGTACCAGGGACGCGCCGGAAACATGGATGCGGATCGCGCGCGCTACGCGCGCGATACCAATGCGCGCACGCTCGCCGAAATCGTGCAGGGGGCAGACGTGTTTCTCGGGCTGTCGGCAGGCGGCGTGCTGAAACCGGAAATGCTGGCGAGCATGGCGAAGAAGCCGATCGTGCTGGCGCTCGCCAATCCCACGCCGGAGATCATGCCGGACGATGCGAAGCAGGTGCGGCCGGATTGCGTGATCGCGACGGGGCGTTCGGACTATCCCAACCAGGTCAACAATGCGCTGTGCTTTCCCTACATCTTCCGCGGCGCGCTCGACGTCGGCGCGACCACGATCAACGAGGCGATGAAGGTGGCCTGCGTGCACGCGATCGCGGAGCTGGCGCGGCGCGAGGGTTCCGACATCGCAGCGCGCGCTTACGGCGGCAAGCCGCCGCATTTCGGCGCGGAATACCTGATCCCGCAACCATTCGATCCGCGCCTGCTGGTGCAGCTCGCGCCGGCGGTGGCGAAAGCCGCGATGGAATCGGGCGTGGCCACGCGTCCGCTCGAGGATCTGCGCGCGTACAGGGAGAAACTGCTGCAGTTCGTGTTCCGCACCGGCTTGGTGATGAAGCCGGTGTTCGAGCGCGCGAAGAACGATCCCAAACGCGTGGTGTACGCCGAAGGCGAAGAGGAAACCGTCCTGCGCGCGGTGCAGACCGTGGTCGACGAAGGCCTGGCCAAACCGATCCTGATCGGCCGTCCGGAAGTGATCGCACGACGCATCGAGCGCGTCGGTTTGCGGCTCGAGGCCGGCCGCGATTTCGAGCTGTGCAACATCCACTCCGATCCGCGCTTCGATGACTACTGGCAGCACTACTACGCCTTGATGAGGCGGCGCGGCTTCACGCCGGCGCTGGCGAAATCGGTGGTGCGCTCGCGACCCACCGCGATCGCCGCATTGATGGTCGCGCGCGGCGACGCCGACGCGATGATCTGCGGCACGGTGGGTCGATATCAGAAGAAGCTGGCTTACATCCAGGACGTGATCGGTCTGGATCCTGGCGTGGCCGCGCCTTCCTCGATGACCGCGATCGCCAACGAGTCGGGCGTGTATTTCTTCGTCGACACGCACGTGCAGGACGATCCTGATGCCGGGCAGATCGCCACGGCGACGCTGCAGGCTTCATTGCGCTTGAAGTTGTTCGGCATCGAGCCCAAGGTGGCCTTGCTGGCCGCCTCGAATTTCGGCAGTCGCGACAATGCCGTGACGCGCAAGCTGCAGGCGGCGCTGGAGCTCATCCGCAAGCGCGTGCCGAAACTGGAAGTGGAAGGCGAAATGCAGGCCGATCTGGCGCTCAATCCCGAATTGCGCGAGCGGGTGTTCCCCGGTTCGCGCCTGCAGGGTCGCGCCAATGTCTTCGTGTTCCCCAATCTCGCCGCCGCCAACTCCGCGTTCAACATGAGTCGGGTCCTGTGCGACGGCGTGGTGATCGGGCCGATCCTGATGGGTGTGGCCAAACCCGCCCACGTGCTGACGCCGCAGGCAACCGTGCGGCGCGTGGTGAACATGAGCGCGATCGCGTGCGTGGAGGCACAGATCCGGGCAGCCGCGACACGGGAAGCCGGAGCTCAGTGACTCGAAAGTCGAAAACGCCGAAAATGCCTTTTCCCGTTCGCGTCGAGCGTGGTGAGCGCAGCGAACTGAGTCGTCCTTCGATTCCGGCCCGTCTCCACCCGAAGATGGGCCTACGCTCAGGACGAATGAACAACTCGCGTCATTGCACGCGAAGGAACAACCATGAATGACCTGACCCGCGAACTGCTTGAAGTCGATCCCGATCCCACCGAAACCCGCGAGTGGATCGAATCCATCGAGGCGGTGATCCAGGCCGAGGGCACCGAGCGCGCGCAC
>DASXWZ010000343.1:0-10142 GCA_036503375.1 Rhodanobacteraceae bacterium
TCGCTGGGCAACGTGTTGTTCGGCAATTTCGGCGGGGGCGGCGGCGCAGCGCAGCAGGAAATCGCGGGCGCACTGAAACCGATCGACGCGGCCGATGCGGCGGTGATGATGGCCTACGCCGAACGCGTCGCGATCGTGCCGGGCTACGGGATGGCGGTGGCGCAGGCACAGCACAAGATCTGGGAATTCGCCAGGCTCCTGATCGATCGCGGCGTCAAGGTGAAGTTCGCGATCCATCCGGTCGCGGGCCGGATGCCCGGCCACATGAATGTGCTGCTGGCGGAAGCCGGCGTACCTTACGACCTGATCGCCGACATGGACGATATCAATCCGGAATTTCCCAATACCGACGTGGCGCTGGTGATCGGCGCCAACGACGTGGTCAACCCGGTGGCAAAGACCGATCCCAATTCGCCGATTTACGGCATGCCGATTCTGGATGTCGCGAACGCGAAGAACGTGATCGTGATCAAGCGCGGCAAGGGCAAGGGTTTCGCGGGCATCGAGAACGCATTGTTCTATGCCGACAACACGCGCATGTTGTACGGCGACGGGCAGGCAGCGGCGAACGAATTGATACAGGGACTCAAGATGCTGGATGCCTGAGGAACCGCGCTTCAGGTCCGGCACCCGGCAATCGTCATCAATCGTCCGTCCCGGAGCGACCGCCGTTTTTTCGCATCGCCATCCACGCCGCGATGATCGCGGCGACCGCGTAGATGATCACGCTCAACGGCGACAGGCCCAATTCCGCGACTTGCAGGGCGAATGCCGCGCCGCCCAGGTGCCATGCCTCCGAGAACGATGCGCCGGTGACCGCGCTGATGCGCGCGATCGCGTCCAGGCATTCCGCGTAGGCGCCGGCGAGCAGCACGGCGAGTGCTGCGAACAGCGGCGCGAAGGGAATGCGCAGGCTGCCGCTGGCGCGCAGCACCCAGGTCAAGACGGGTGCACCGAGCAGCATCGGCCAGCACGGAGAAATGCGCATGAACAGGGCTGCCAGTCCGATCACGGCGCCCAGCGCCAGCGCACAAACGAGGACCGCGAACAGCGAAAGCACGACGTGGATGGCGCGTGCAGCCACGGTGATGCGGAGGCCGGATGGGGGCGTGTTGTTGTCCATGCATGTGCGGGCGGAGGCGAAGCGCGATAATAGTCGGGCCTGTCGACACTGTGCCAAGCGGCTGCGCCGTCGGCGCGTCGTCTGCAGGGCAAGAAAGAATGAGGAAGATGTATGTCGATGCATAGACGAGCGATGACGCAGCCATGCGGACAAAGGGCCACGGCCCTTCAGGTTGCTCCGCAGCAGCCACCATACGGCGTTGCGCGGCCTGGCCATAGAAGTGCCATGGCGCTGCGCCGCGCGCCTTGTCTGACAGCCGCTGCGGAAGCAACGCGGTTCATTTAGCACAGCACCCACAGGCCCCAATGACCGGATTCAGCCCAAGCAGTGAACCCTTTGCGCTCGCACGCGATTGCCCGGCGATCCTGGTACCGCAGGGCGACGAGGTCGTGCTGCCCGCCGGTCAGGTCGGCTACATCACGCAGGCGTTGGGCGGCAGCTTCACCGTCTATGTCGAAGGCAACCTGTTCCGGATCGCCGGAAAAGATGCCGACGCATTGGGCAAACAGCCGCCCGAGCCCATCGAACTTCCGGACAACGCCGGAGACGAGGATGTGGAGCGTGTCGTATGGCAGCAGTTGCGCACCTGCTTCGATCCGGAGATTCCCGTCAACGTGGTCGATTTGGGGCTCGTATACGACGTCAGTCTCGAACGCCGGGCCGACCGCCGACGGGCCGTGTACGTCAAGATGACATTGACGGCGCCCGGCTGCGGCATGGGCGACATCCTGGTCGACGACGTGCGCAGCAAACTGGAAATGATTCCGACCATCGAGGAAGCCGACGTGGACCTTGTCTTCGATCCACCCTGGAACCATTCGATGATGTCCGACGCGGCCAGGCTGGAGACAGGGATGCTTTAAACGGGGCGAATGGCGGCACGACGAAGATTGTATGCTTCGCTCCCCGCTCACAGTTCGTGAAGAACCATGCGCTTCCGTTTCTATGCCTTGTTCGGAATCGTGTTCCTGCTGTGCCTGGTCATCGACCTGCTGACGTTCGGCGGGTTGGTGCGTGAGGCGGGAATCGGCCCACCGATCGCGGAATCGGCGCGCGCGGAAGCGCCGCTGGCGCATACCTATGCAGTACTAGGAACGCCGATCGCAAAAGCGATTCCGGGCGCCGGCACCGCCGGCCAGAGCATCGCCGATGCAGCATTCGGCGACGCCTATCCGCAAATCCTGGCCACGCCGGACGCGGCGATGGCCTTGCTGTTCTCCGCCTCGATCGGTCCACTGCGTGCGTTGCTGATGTTGTGCTACTGGGGTGCGCCGCTTCTGCTGGTGCTGACGATCGTCGCGTGGATATTCAGAACGCGTCACACGCATCTGATCGGATCGGCGCGTCGCTGAAACTCCATACTTCGAAGAACGGTTGCATTGCTGCACGCGCGACCCAGTGTCGACCAGAGCGAGTGGCTGCAGCGTCGACATTCCATACTACCCCGAACGGATGCATTCCCCTCTGCAGACGCGCAAAACGATTTCTGTGTTGTGCGTCGCAGCGTGCGGAAAGTTTTCTTCGCTGATACTTTGCTCCGGCTCCCGGTCCGAGGACGCCGGTAGCGAACCGCGACGGGGAGCATTCGCTGCTCGCACCCACTTGGTGAAACCTGGAGATGCTTTGCCGAGGTTGGCAGGCAGCGGTCGGGGCTATCGCGGAATTTTTTCCAGTCGTCATGCGTGTCGTGCCGCGCGGTGCGGCCGTGTGTTCCTTCCTTCTGATGGAGAGTTTCGCGATGACAAGCAAATTTGCTTTAAAGGCTCTCGTTGTAGCTTTGAGTTTCGCTGCGGGTGCGGCCGCGAATGCCGCAACCCCCACGGTCGCGCGCCCGACGCGATTGGCACAGGGCGATGCAGTGGCCGGGCCGCTGGCCTTGTCGCAGCCGATGCACATCGTGGTCGGCCTGAAGTTGCAGAACAAGGCGGAATTGGACGCCTATATTTCCAAACGCGGATTCAAGCCGCTCACCGGCGCGCAATTCGTGGCGCGCTACTCGCCGAGCCAGGCACAAGCCCAGGCGGTGGTCAGTTTCCTGAAGACTTCTGGCTTCACCAACATCAAGGTCGCGCCGAACCGCATCCTGATTTCGGCCGATGCCTCGGCAGCCAACGTGCAGCGGGCGTTCAAGACTTCCCTGATCAGCGTCAGGACGCATGACGGACGCATCGCTTACGCCAACACGCAACCCGCTACCGTCCCGGCTTCGTTGCAGTCATTCGTCAGCGGCGTGGTCGGATTGCAGAACGTGCACATCCCGCACCTCATGTATCGCGAGTACCAGGGTGGCAGCACCAACGCGGTCGTGGGTCACGATCCTGCCGATTTCCCGTCCATCTATGGCGCGGCCAGCCTGCCGACCGGCGCCGGCATCCATGTCGGTATCCTCGCCGAAGGCAACCTGACGCAGACGCTGAATTCGCTCAACACCTTCACCACCTCGCATGGCTATCCGGCGGTGACGACCCACGTGGTCGGTACGCCCAACAGCGATACTTCCGGCACCCTGGAATGGGAACTGGACAGCCAGACCATCGTCGGCGCTGCCGGCGGCGAGGTCGGCTCGATCACGTTCTACATGATGCCCGACATCAGTTCGGACACCGCGGTCGCCGAAGGCATCAACCTCGCGGTCACCGACAACACCACCACGATCGTCAACGGCTCGCTCGGTGTCAGCGAGATCGATGCGCAGAACGATGGCGGGTTTGCCGCCACCGATGCCGTCTTGCAACAGGGTATCGCGCAGGGACAGAGCTTCTCGTTCTCGACCGGCGACGACGGCGCGAGCAAGTGCTTCCACACGGGCTTCGGTGACAACGGTCCATGCTGGCCGTCGGTCTCGCAGTATGTGGTGGGAGTGGGTGGCACTACACTGGATGCGACGACCGGCTCCGGTGCAACGTGGAACAGCGAAAAGGTCTGGTCAGGCGCCGGCGGCGAAGAGAGCACGGTCGAGCCGAAGCCGAGCTGGCAGACGCTGTGGAGCGGTACGCACCGCGCCACCCCCGATGTTGCGTTCGACGCCGATCCAAATTCGGGCGCGAAGATCGTCGACGGCGGTCACACCACCCAAGTGGGCGGCACCAGCCTGTCCTCGCCGATGTTCGTAGGCTTCTGGTCCCGCGTGATGGCTGGCAAGGGCAATCTGGGCTTCCCCGCTCCGCTGCTCTACCCGCTCTCGGCGGGGGATTTCCATGACATCACCGTGGGCACCAACGGCAATCCGGCCGGCCCGGGATTCGACCTCGCGAGTGGCCGCGGCAGCATGATCTGGAGCAGCGTCTACGCTGACCTCAGCGGCGGTGGCGGCAACCAGCCCCCGGTCGCCAGCTTCACCTTCATAACCAAGAGACTGGCGGCGCAGTTTACCGATACGTCCACCGACAGCGACGGCTCGATCGCGTCGCGCTCGTGGGACTTCGGCGACGGCTCGTCCGGAACGACCAGCCCGGTCACCCATCGGTATGCACGGCGTGGAACGTACACCGTGACTTTGACCGTGACGGACAACGATGGTGCGACCGACAGCACTTCCCAGACGGTGACGGTGAAGCGCGGGCAGTAAAAGCATCTCCGCACCCGGCGTCTCTGCCGGGGCGGTCATCCTGCAAGCGGCCGGTGCAAACCGGCCGCTTTTTTTGTCTCTGCATGCGACCATCTATGTCACCGTTGCATGACCGCGCGCTTGAAATGAAGCACGTCCGGCGGACCATTCGCATCATCGATCAACGGCGACATCGATTCGATGCGCGACTCGATCGCGACGTACGTTTGCGAACTGAAAACGGTTTCATCCTTGTAGGGCGCGGGCCCTGCCGCAAGTCATGCGTGTTCACCATGACCGAATGCACTTGACTTTGGTGCGTCGCAGCGTGCCACGGAAAAATCATGATGCTAGGTTGATGAAGCTTCCGGTGTGAGGGCGCCGGCGGCGACCGCGACGCGGCGTGCGCTCGCAAAGTTTCTTCCAATTGCCGCCGCTTGCACACAAACAGACGGACTCGGTGCCACGTTTGCCGGGCGGGGATAGTGCATCCGCGGAGATCTTGCAGTCGTCACGCGACCGCAATCGCGCGGCCGCGCTTTCTGTTCTTCCACTTGAGGGAGAGTTCGAGATGGCAAGCAATTTTCGTTTGAAGGCTCTCGTCGTCGCTTTGGGCCTGGCCGCCGGAGCTGCGGCCAACGCGGCAGCGCCCACGGGCACTGCGCTGGGGACCAACGGTCTGGTCGCACGCGCAACGCAGTTGCGCGCAGGCGATGTGGTCGCGGGTCCATTGTCGATGTCGCAATCCATGCACATCGTGGTCGCGCTCAAATTGCGCAACCGGGAACAACTGGACAGTTTCATCGCCGGGCTGCGCTCCGGTACGGCCAAACCGATGACCGCGGCGCAATTCGCCGCAGCGCATTCGCCGACTCAGGCGCAGGCGCAAACGGTTGCCGGTTTCATGACGCGCATGGGTTTCACCAACGTGCAGATCGCGCCCAACCGCATGCTGGTTTCCGGCGACGCGCCCGCTGCCGTGGTGAAGAACGCGTTCGGCACCTCGTTCGTCAGCGTGCATACGCACGACGGGCGACAAGCCTGGGCCAATACCACCGATGCACGCGTGCCTGCCTCGCTCCAGGACGTCGTGCTGTCCGTGATCGGACTGCAGAACGTGCATCAGGCGCACACCTTCGCCAAACCGCTGCAATCCGGCGGCGTGAGTCCGCTGGCGGTGACAGGCCACAAACCGACCGAATTCGCCTCGATCTACGGCGGCAGCGGCGTGCCGACTGCGGCGGGCGTGACGGTGGGAATCATCACGCAAGGCAAACTCACCAACGTCCTCAACGATCTCAATTCGTTCACTTCGCAGAATGGCCTGCCGACGGTGACCACGCAGACCGTGCAGACCGGTGGAACCAGCAACGACACCAGTGGCGACGGCGAGTGGGATCTGGACAGCCAGGACATCGTAGGGATCGGTGGTGGCCAGGTCGGCAAGATCATTTTCTACAACATCCCGACCCTGGCCAACACCAATCTCACCGCCGACATCAACACGGTGGTCTCCCGCAACGAAGCCAAGATCATCAATGTCTCGCTGGGCGAGTGCGAAACATCCGCACAGGGCGACGGCTCGGCGGCAGCGCAGGATCAATCTTTCCAGCAAGCCGATGCGCAAGGCCAGACCTTCTCGATCTCCACTGGGGACTCCGGCGCGGATGAGTGCGGAAACGGCGGTACGACTCCGAGCTGGCCGGCCGCTTCGCAATATGTGATCGCCGCGGCAGGCACTACGCTGAACGCATCGACCACGACCTGGAGCAGCGAAACCGTATGGAGCGGCAGCGGCGGCAGCCAGAGCACCTTCGAGCCCAAACCGAGCTGGCAGACATTGTGGAGCGGCCCACGCCGCGGCGTGGCCGACATTGCCTATGACGCCGATCCCAACAGCGGCTCCAAGGTCATCGTCGACGGCAGTACCGAGCAGATCGGTGGCACCAGCCTTGCGGCACCGTTGTTCGCGGGTGCGTGGGCACGCATGATCGCCGCCAAAGGCACGAGCCTCGGCTTTGCGGGTCCGCTGATCTATCAGGCACCGGCCAGCGCGTTCCATGACATCACCTCGGGCAACAATGGTGGTGAAACGGCGGGTCCGGGTTACGACCTCGCTTCCGGCCGCGGCAGCGTGATCATGAGCCAACTGCTCTCCAGTCTCGGCGGTGGCGGCGGCAACCAGCCGCCGGTGGCGAACTTCAGCTTCACCACCAGCGGGCTGACCGCGAATTTCACCGACAGCTCTACCGACAGCGACGGCACGATCGCGTCGCATTCGTGGACCTTCGGCGACGGCGGCACCTCGACCGCGACCAACCCGGCGCATACCTATGCTTCCGGCGGCACCTACAACGTGACGGAGACCGTGACCGACAATGGCGGCGCGCAGAACTCCAAGACCGAGCAGGTCACGGTCAGCAGCGGTGGCGGCGGCGGTTCGCAGTTGCTCGTCAACCCGGGATGGGAAACGGGTTCCGCATCGCCGTGGACGATGAGCAGCGGAACGCTGTGCGACAGCTCCTGCGGGGAATCGCCGCACGGCGGCACGTACTACGCGTACCTGGATGGCTACGGCACGACTCACACCGACAACGTGTCGCAGACGGTCACCATCCCGTCGGGCAAGACATCGGCGACGCTGACGTATTACCTCCACATCGATACGGCGGAGACCACCACCGGGACTGCGTACGATCATCTTTACGTGCGCGTATACAGCACCTCCGGCACGCTGTTGAAGACGTTGGCGACATACTCCAACCTCAATCACAACAGCGGTTACGCGCAGCACAGCAACAGCATGTCCGCGTACATCGGCAAGACCGTCGTGGTGAAGTTCACGGGCACCGAGGATTCTTCGTTGCAGACCTCGTTCGTGATCGACGATACGGCGTTGAACGTGCAGTGATGAGTGCAGCCATGGATGGCTGCTTTTTGATCTTCCCGATCGAGGATGATCGGGCTCAGTAGAAACGTCGCACTACGCAGGCGTATGGAACGCGGCGATGCAATGTCGCCGCGTTTCGTTTTTGTGAATGCAAATTTTCGTTGCTTCGCGATTGGCGCCTTGATAACGTCGTTTGATCGTACTCGGGGAGGGTTCGATCAGTCAGAGCGATAGTTGCAGGCGGCTGGTACCGACTTGCTCCCTGCCAGTGTGCCCGCCGTTTTTGAAGTGCAGCAAGGAACATCGCCGCTGCTCACGCGCGTCGATGCACGTTCCCTTCGACGGAGAATCACTCATGTTGACGCTTCGCAATTTGCGCAGAACGGCCCTCGTGCTCGCGGTAACCGGTGCGACGGGCGTGATGGGCGCGGCGCTGGCCGCCTCCGGCAATTCCCTCGCTACCGTCAGTCGCGGCACCCACCTGGTGAGCGGCGATGCAGTGAGCGGTGCGTTATCGCTGTCGCATCCGATCCACGTGACGATTGCCATGAAGTTGCGCAATCCGGACCGGTTGCGCGCCTACAACGCCAAACCGCATCAGCCGATGAGCAGGTCGCAACTTTCCGCCGATCACCTGCCGACAAGCACGCAGGCGCAGGCTGTTGCGAATTTCCTCAGGAATGCCGGCTTCACCAATGTCGTCGTTTCCAGGAACCGCATGCTGGTGAGTGCGGACGGCAACGCGGCCGTCGCCGCGCGCGCGTTCGACACGTCGCTTTCGCAGGTGCGCACGCACGATGGCCGGACAAGTTTCGCCAACACCACCGACGTCAGGATTCCGGCGTCGTTGCGTGACAGCGTGCAGGCCGTGCTGGGTCTGCAGGAAGTGCATCAGGCCCACATCAACGTCGTGCAGGCGCAGGCCGGCACCAATGCTGCGGTGGGCCACAATCCGCTGGACTTTCCCATCATCTACGGCGCTTCCGGCTTGAACCCGGCCAGCGACATGGATGTGGCGGTGTGGGGTTGGGGCAGCATGGCGCCGACGCTGAGCGACTTGACGCGCTACGAGAACGACAATGGCCTGAGCCACACCAGCACGCATGTCGTATGTTCGCTGGCGAACGGTTCGGTGATCATCAACGATCCGACCTGCCAGAATTCCGACCAGGGTTCGATCGAGTGGGATCTGGACAGCCAGGACATCGTTGCGATGACCGGCGGCGTCCACAGCCTGACCTTCTATGCAGCGCCCAGCGGCAACAACGGCCAGATCACCACTTCGCTGAACGTCATCATCGATCCGCCGTCGGGCATTCCGTCGGCTTCCGTGATCAACGCTTCGTTCGGGGAATGCGAGCGGTTCGATGACAGCGGGCAGGGCGGCGACGGTTCCGCGCAGGCCGACGATGCGCTGTTCCAGATCGGCCAGGCGCAGGGCCAGACCTTCTCGGTTTCCACCGGGGACGCCGGCTACAACAACTGCGGCGACCAGCCCGCCAAGGATTCGGCGAGTTATCCCGCCAGTTCGCCCTACGTGATCGCGGTGGCCGGCACCACGTTGACCACCACCGGCACGACCTACGGCAGTGAAAAGGTGTGGAGGAGTTCGGGCGGCAGCGCGAGTTCGTTCGAATCGGCGCCGTCATGGCAGGCCGCCAAGCAGCGCGGCACTTATGCCGGCTCCCGTGGCCCGGACGTCGCTTTCGATGGGGATCCCAATACCGGTGCCATCATCTACGTGTCGGCCTGGGGCGGCTATGTGCAGGTCGGGGGCACCAGTCTGTCGGCGCCATTGTTCGCGGGTGCTTGGGCGCGCCTGATCTCCAACGGCGCGGTGGATCCGATGACGCCGGCCGGGCAGCAGTTGTATGCGGCGCCATACGGAAACTTCCATGACGTAAAACAGGGGAGCAATGGCGGTTTCCGGGCTCTTCCCGGGTGGGACTGGGCATCCGGTCGCGGCAGCATGAACATCGGCACGTTCTGACAAGCTGCACTTCGCGCAGTTGCAGGCAAGCCCGGCCGGAAACGGCCGGGCTTTTTATGGTCTATTTGTGCAAACGTCCTGTTTGCTGTCATCAGCGACGCGCTTCGCAATCGCTCCTCTTCGTTACTTAGGGAAGTGAGCAAGGCGGCCATCCATGGCCGCGGTTTATTCCTGCGATCATCCATGATCGCGAAGATCAAAAAGCCGCCATCCATGGCGGCACTTTTCAAAAGAAGCTTAATCTTCTTCGAAACGGTTCGCGTCGCGGTTCTTGCGCACGCGCCGTGGATTCCAGATGCGCCCGTTCATCGCGATCCACACGCCCTCGTCCAGCGCCTGCACCGCGCCGACTGCGCAGCCGATGTTGAACACCGCGTCCGAACCCTGGAAGCGCGCGGGATTCAACGCGCCGGTCAACACGATCACCTTGCCGGCGATGCCTTCCAGCGTGCGCGCGGTTTCCACCATGGTGTCGGTGCCGTGCGTTACCAAAACGTGGCGGTTCGCCTGCTGCTCGATCGCTGAGCGGATCGCCGCGCGATCCGCATCGGTGATGTCCAGGCTGTCCTTGCGCAGCACCGATATCACGTCG
>DASXWZ010000344.1:0-5730 GCA_036503375.1 Rhodanobacteraceae bacterium
CGCGAATGCGTCTTCCTGCGCATCGTCGAGCGTGTGCAGGCTGACCGGCTTGATCGCGCTGATCTGCCAGACGCGGTCGCGCTCGAATTCGATCCGCAGCAGCGGGCAGGGATACATTTCGAAGACCTGCCGCGCCAGGTCCTGCAGCGCCGGATACGAGGTTTCGCCGAAATAGACGAGGATCCCGAAATCCGTGGTGTCGCGACCACCGGCCGGAAGAAAGTTGGCCAGCTTCTGGTTGAGATCCTCGACATCCAGGCCGTACAACGAGCGTCGGCGCAGGTCGTTGATGGTGCGCACCGAGGGGATGACGCGATGTCCGCGCGCCTCGCCCAGCAGGGAAACGTAATGTCCGGTGCCGAGATACTTGTAACCGCGGCAGAGGTTGATCACGTGCGTGCGCTCGTCGCCGCCGATCTGCTCGCGCAGATAGTCCATCGCGCCGACGACGTTGTCGGACGGGTAATACGAACCCCAGTCCGAGGCCTTCTCCACCACGATCACCAGCCGGCTCATTGCGTCGCTTTCCGAGTTGCTCGATCGATTCCGGGCCGGCTGGCGCCGGCGCGACAGTGTGGCACAGCGCACCATGGACCGGATGAAACTTGCGGCACGATCGCGGTGCGGCATAGGCTGCGGCCATGCCGCAGGCCTTTCGGATACGACGCGCCCGAACGGGCGATCTCGACGCGCTGGTCGCGCTGGAAGAAGCCACATTCGACCACGACCGCGTCAGCCCCGCGCAATGGCGCAGGCACGTGCGCAGCCAAAGCGCCTGCGTGCTCGTGGCCGAGGGGTCCGACACTGTGCTCGGCTGCGTCCTTGTTTTCTTCCGTCGCGGATCGCACTGCGCGAGGCTCTATTCGATCGCCGTCGCGCAGCGGGCGCGCGGGCGCGGCCTGGGTGCGGCGCTGCTGAAGGCGGCGGAGCGCGAGGCGCGCGCGCGCGGCTGCGACGTTCTGCGCCTGGAAGTGCGCGTCGACAACGCCGCGGCGGTCTCTCTCTACGAAAGCCACGGGTACTTGCGCCGGGAACGCATAGAATGTTTTTACGAAGACGGGACGGATGCCTGGTGCTATCACAAGGCACTGACCCCCGTCACGCAGTGACCTTCGGGACATCCTTCAGTCAGGGAAACGGCGCAGGCTGATAGATGAGGCAGGTCAGCCGGGAGGCCTGTCAAGTTTGCTTGACATGGCCCCTCTTTGATCGCTATGCTTGTGTCAAGCAAACTTGACAAGGAGTTGGCCATGAACCGCCGCTTGAATCCACTGTGCATCGTGCTGTTCGCGATCGCCTCGACCGCCGCCGCTCACGCCGGCTCGCCGTCCCCGCCGGATGCGCAAGCCGGCGACGTATTGAGGGCGATGAACAACGCCTCGACCTGGGGTCATCCCGACCTGTTCGGCGAGTTCGCGGGGATGCGGCGCTATGCCGGACAAGATTACGCCGGCGCATTGAAGTATTTCAGGTACGGCGCGCGCTACGCCGACAAACTCTCCCAGCTCAGCATCGGATTGATGTACGACAACGGCGAAGGCGTCGCGAAGGATCCCGCCACCGCTTGCGCGTGGCTGGCGCTGTCGGCCGAACGCAAATATCCGAGCTTCGTCAAAACGCGCGACCGCGTCTGCAAGATGCTCACGCCGGCACAACACGATCAAGCCGTTGCAGAGCTGGACAAGCTGATGCCCGAATACGGCGATGCCGTGGCCAAGAGACGCATGGCCGCGGCCTTGCGGCAGGCACTGACGGAAGCGACCGGTTCGCGCCTCGGCTTCGATGCTGGCGTGGACAGCGTGGGCTTCGGCAATGGCGTGCATTGCGGTGGCCCGACTTTGGAGATCGGCGGCAATCCGGTCCCGCACGCAGGTTGCGGCGGAATGAAGTACTACGACCCGAATCGTTGGGATCTCAAGAAGTATTTCGCCGCGCGCGACGCGCAGTATCGAGGCACCGTTTCGGTCGGCGACATGCAGGAAATCGGCGAAACCTCAGCCAAGCCGGCGCCGGCCGCCAGCGCCGGATCCCCGGCGCATCGGTGAGAATGGCGCGGCGGCTATACTCGTCGCGCCGACCCGGATAACCACAATGTCCCGTCTTGCGTTCGCGATCATCCTGATCACCCTCTCCGCCGCGCTCGCCGCTTGCGGACAGAAAGGGCCGCTGGTGCGGCCGGGCTCCTCCCCGGCCTCCGGGCATTCGGCGCCGGCGCCTGCTTCCACGCCGTCAGTGTCCGGTACGGTCGGCGGCGTACGCTGAGCGCGTCGCGCGATGCCGCTGCGCTTCACCAAAATGCATGGACTCGGAAACGACTTCGTCGTGCTGGATGCGCGTTCCGGGCCGTTGCGATTGGATGCGGACGGGGTGCGCGCGATGGCGGACCGCCGCACCGGCGTCGGTTTCGACCAGTTGCTGATCATCGAACCGCCACGCGATGGTTCGGCCGATTTCGCCTATTCGATCCGCAATGCCGATGGATCTCCGGCGCAGCAGTGCGGCAATGGCGTGCGCTGCATCGCTGCGTGGCTGCGGCGCGACGACGCGTTGCGAGATGAAACGGCGCGCCTGCAAGGTCCGGCGGGTGTGGTCGAGGTGAGATTCCCGGATGATGGCTTCGTGGCCGTTGACATGGGCGAACCCGTATTCGACCCGGCGCACATCCCGTTCGATATGCATGATGAAGCGCAGACCTATTCGCTGACCATCGACGGCGAAAGTATCGCGATCGGAGCGGTGTCGATGGGCAATCCGCACGCCGTGATCGAAGTGGATGACATCGCCAACCCGCGCGTCGATCGCATCGGCCCGGCGATCACCACGCACCCGAGCTTTTCGCAGGGTGCGAACGCGGGATTCGCGCAGGTGCTTGCACCCGACGCGATCCGCCTGCGCGTGCACGAGCGCGGCGCGGGCTGGACGTGCGCGTGCGGCACCGGCGCCTGTGCGGCCGTGGCGGTGCTGCATCGACGCGGTCGTGTCGACGACCGCGTGCGCGTGCATTTGCCCGGTGGAGAGTTGCGGATCGAGTGGTTCGGCCCGGGCCATCCGTTGTGGATGACGGGACCGGCGCAGTTCGTTTTCGACGCCGAGCTGGTTGATTGATCCTCGCCGAATCATCACACTGCGCGCAGACCGCAGGAATTCCGCCATGCCCGAAATGAGCCTGAAAGCCGGACTGGAGGCGATGGATGTCGCCGAGTATCTGCGCCGGCGTCCCGATTTTCTCAAAGACTTTCCTGATCTGGCGCAGGAACTGGTGATCCCGCGCGAGCACGGTCCGGCAGCGTCGCTCACCGCGTATCAGCTCGAAGCCTTGCGCGCCCGCAACCAGGAGTTGAACGAGCGACTGGCCGACTTGATCGCCGTCGCCACGGACAACGAGCAATTGATGGTGCGCGTGCATTCGCTCAACGTGACGTTGCTGCGCGCCGCCACACTGGAAGAAACCTGCCGCAGTTTCGTGGCGGCGTTGAACGAGGACTTCGGTACCGATCGGGTTTGCCTGGCGCTGTTTCGTGCAATGGCCGATCTTCCGCACGCCGAATGGCTGCTGCTGGTGCAAGACAGGACCGCGCTGCCCGAGTTCGCCGAATTCCTCTCGCGCAACGAGCCGCTGTGCGGACGTCTGGCGCAGGAAAAGCTGGACCGGCTGTTCGGCGACCGCTCACCGCAGGTGCAATCCTGCGCGCTGCTGAAGATCGGCGAGCGCGGCCTGCTGGCGATCGGCAGCACGGACATCAACCGTTTCCATCCGGGCATCGGCACGATTTTTCTCAAACTGATCGCCCAAGCGCTGGATGCAGCGCTCGCACGGTTCGATTGAAAGCGATGTCCGAACCGCTTTCCAGCGGAGTCGACAGATTTCTCGCTTACCTGCAGGACGAGCGGCGCTATTCTCCGGCGACGTTGCACAAATACGCGCAGGAGCTGGCCGTGCTGCAGGATTACATGCAAGCGCACGCGCTCACGCGCTGGCGTGACCTGCGCGGAGAACAAGTGCAGGCGCTGGTCGCGGCCGAACACCGGCGCGGCCTCGAGCCTTCCACGCTGCGCGCGAAACTTTCCGCCTGGCGCAGCTTTTTCAAATTCCTCGCGCGGCACGGCGAGGTCGGCGTGAATCCCGCCAATGGCGTGCGCTCGCCCAAGGTGCGGCGCAAACTGCCGCAGGTGCTGGACGTGGACCAGGTTTCCGCCCTGGTCGAAATAGAAGGCGACGAACCGGAAGCAGTGCGCGATCGCGCGCTGCTGGAACTGTTGTACTCCAGCGGCCTGCGCGTTTCGGAACTGACCAACGTACGCTGGCGCGATCTGGATATCGATGAAGGCATGCTGCGCGTGGTGTCCGGCAAGGGCGGCAAGACGCGCATCGTGCCTGTCGGCAGCCGCGCATTGGAGGCACTGGCCGCACTGTGCGGACAGGAGAAACCGCAACCGGACGATCCGCTGTGGCGCGGCCGCAACGGCCAGCCGATCACCACGGGTGCGGTGCGCGCGCGCATCAAGCGCCGCGCGAAGGAGCAAGGCGTGTGGCAGCGCGTGTATCCGCACCTGCTGCGGCATTCCTGCGCATCACACCTGCTCGAATCTTCCGGTGACCTGCGTGCGGTGCAGGAATTGCTGGGCCACGCCGACATCGGCACCACGCAGATCTACACGCACCTGGATTTCCAGCACCTCGCGCGTGTCTATGACGCCGCCCACCCTCGCGCGAAACGGAAATGAGAGCACGCGCACTCGAGGAATGACCGGAACGCCGGCACATCACGCTGAGTAGTCAAAGCGCTCCAGCCAGGGCCGCAACAACGCCAGTATTGGCTCGAAATGCTCGCGGTAGTTCTTCCAGCGCCCCACGGAAGCACGGTTCACGGGTCCGGTGACCTGCGCATAGCTGGGCGTGGCGATGAACCGCTTGGCGAGTGCATGCTGCGCGAAGCCGGCAAACAGAGAAGCATCCTCGACCGCGAGAAACTTTCCCAGGCGCGCGACCGCGCCATCGAAATCATCGACGACGGATTCATAGCGCCACTCCAGCACTTGTGGATTGAAAACGTCAAGGTGCCGACAACAGTGCTCGAAGGCATCGGCATATCCGCGCGCCAGGCGCTGCAGGGACGAGCACAGGACCATGAAGGCCGGTGAACGGAACGGCTGCATGCTGCAACTGAGCAACACATCGCACGGATGCCGCAGGCACAGGATGATGCGCGCAGCCGGAAACAGCCGCTGGATCATCGGCAGGCACAGCATGTTGAGCGGATTCTTGTCCACCAGGCGGTGTTGTCCGAGATCCGGCAGCGTGCGCTTGACCAGCCTCCAATACACCGCGCGCAATTGATCCGCATCGGTTTGGCTCAGATTGGCAAGGTCGGCCGGATAGCATTGGCCTGCCTGCTCCATGCGCTCGATCAACTGGTAAACGTAGCCGCGCTCGTCCATCGAACGGAAATCAGGATGCGCATCGAGCATTTGCTCCAGCAGTGTCGTTCCCGATCGCGGAAAGCCGATCACGAAAACGGGGCACCGTTGTGCATCGGGACCAGCCAGTTGCTTCCAGTCCGCATAGGCATTCGCATCGACCGACCGATCCGCCATCGGCAACGGCTGACTGCCAGGCTTCGACAACTCCGGGGCTGCCCGTCGCGCAATATCCGTCTGCGCGGCGTGGGCGACCTCGAGTGCTTGCCACGCATCGAGGTAGCGCGATTGCCGATCGCACGCGACAGCCAG
>DASXWZ010000345.1:0-13945 GCA_036503375.1 Rhodanobacteraceae bacterium
CGACATATGGATCGTCACTTTCTCTCGTCGAGGGGTACGAACTTCAGGTTCTCCGGCCCGGTGTAGTTGGCGCTCGGCCGGATGATCTTGCCGTCCTGGCGCTGCTCGATCACGTGCGCGCTCCAACCGCTGGTCCGGGCAATCACGAACAGCGGCGTGAACATGGGGGTCGGCACGCCCATCATGTGATAGACGGATGCGCTGTACCAGTCGAGATTCGGGAACATCTTCTTCAATTCCATCATCACGTTCTCGATCCGCTCCGAAACTTCGAACAGGCGCGGGTTGCCGCCTTCGCTGCACAGCTTGCGCGAGATTTCCTTGATGATCGGGTTGCGCGGGTCGCCGATGGTGTAGACCGGGTGGCCGAAGCCGATCACGATTTCCTTGTTGGCAACGCGTTGGCGGATGTCGGCCTCCGCCTCGTCCGCGCTGCGATATCGGCCGATGATCTCCATCGCGACCTCGTTGGCGCCGCCGTGCTTGGGGCCGCGCAGCGCACCGATCGCGCCGGTGATCGCCGAATACATGTCCGCGCCGGTGCCGGCGATGACGCGCGCGGCGAAGGTACTGGCGTTGAATTCGTGCTCGGCATACAGGATCAGCGACTTGTCCAGTGCGTCCGCGTGGCTGTTGCTTGCTTTCTTTCCGTGCAACAGATGAAGGAAGTGCGCCGCAATGGTGTCGTCATCGGTTTCGGTTTCGATGCGGCGGCCGTTGTGCGACCAGTGATGCCAGTACAGCAGCATCGAACCGAAACTCGCCATCAGTTTGTCCGCGATGGCGCGCGCGCCGCTGGTGTCGTGGTCGTGCGACTCCGGCAGCACGGTGCCGAGCACCGAGCAACCCGTACGCATCACGTCCATCGGATGCGTCGCGGCCGGCAGCAGCTCCAGCGCGGCCTTCACCGGCTGCGGCAAGCCGCGCAACCGTTTCAGCTTCGTGCGGTACGCATCCAGTTCCGGCCGGGTCGGAAGATGTTCGTGCACCAGCAGGTGCGCGACTTCCTCGAACGTCGCCCTGGTCGCGAGATCGTGGATGTCGTAGCCGCGGTAGTGCAGGTCATTGCCGCTGCGTCCGACCGTGCACAGCGCGGTGTTGCCGGCGGCGACGCCGGACAGCGCCACCGACTTCTTGGCCCTGGGAAGGACTTGCGCGTTGTCGCTCATCGATTTCTCCGTCTCAATGCAATCTGTGTCTGGCGCAGGGTGGTGCCTCAATTGATGAACAGCGCGTTGTCCGGCAGCTTCGGACACTGCGCAACCGGCTCCACCAGTTGGGCGAGGGTTTTGTAGCCGACCAGGTGCCGGTCCCTGTAGCGCCAGCATTCGCCGAGGGTCGAGCAATAGCAGATGTCGATCAGCGTCAGGTGGGCGACCGCGGCGGCTCTGAACCGCTTGTAGTCATCCTTGTCCGCGAACTGGATCACCGGCACTTTTTCGCCGGGCGCCAGGACGTTGGGATTGAGCGTGGACTGCGAATACTGGTGCGGCACCGTGCCCAGGGCCTTCAGCACGTGCTGCCAATCCGGTTGCGGTTTGCCGTCCACGAAGACCTGCGCGGTTCGCACGATCGCCGGTCCGACACCTTTGTTGACGACCTCGACGGAATCCTCGTTGTCGTTGTTCCCGGCAGCCAGCCACGGCCACACCTGCGCCTGCACCTGTTTCGTCTGGATCTCGGCGGTGTAGCGCTGGATGTAGGCGGTGTAGCCTGCGACGAGCAACGCCAGGAAACCGACCAGCGACGCGATGATCGCCGCCGCGGCATCCCATCGGATCGTGCGGCGCGCCGTTTCGTTCTGGGTCGAAGATTCGGTCATGATCGTGTGATCGGGTCGATTGCCGCCAACTCAGTTGTTGAACACTTCCGCCGCCCGCAGCCGCGGACACTGCGCGACCGGCTGCACCCGCAATTGCAGCGGCATCGTGGCGGGCCCGACGAGATTCCTGTTGCCGGAAACCCAGCACTCGTCCAGGGTCGAACAGAAACAGACGTCCATCGCCATGCGACCAAAGGCAGCGTCGTGAAAACGCTGCCAGAGTTTCTTGTCGGTGAAGTGGATGGCCTGCAGCTCTTCCGCCGGACTCAGCACGTCGCGATTGACCGTGGTCTGGTTGAAGTGGAGCGGCGGCATGCCCAGCGCCGCTACCACGTGGATCCAGTCCGGCTGCGGTTTGCCGTCGATCCAGACCTGCACGCTGCGCACGATCGCCGGCCCCACGCCCTTGTTCTGCACGGTCAGCGACTGGCTCAGATCGTCATTGCCGATGATCAAATATGGCCATACCTGCGCGCGGACTTGCTGGCGCTGGATGTAGGCGGTGTAACCAGCCACCAGCAGAGCCAGAAGACCGACCATTGAGGCGATGATCGCGGCCAGTGCGTCCCAGCGGATCGCTCGCCGCCGCGGGGCGGACTGAAGCGAACGGCCGGGATTCGATGCGGGCTCCGGCATCCGGCTCAATCCTTTCGTTCGCCCGCGAACAGCGCATCCAGCCTGCGCTCGTAATCGTGGTAGCCGATGCGCTCGTACAATTCTTCGCGGGTCTGCATCGTGTCGAGCACGTTTTTCTGGGTGCCTTCCCGACGGATGGTTTGATAGACATTTTCCGCGGCCTTGTTCATCGCGCGGAACGCGGACAGCGGATACAGCGCGATCGCGACGCCCACGCTGCGCAACTCCTCGATGGTGAACAGCGGCGTCTGCCCAAACTCGGTGATGTTGGCCAGTACCGGCACTTTCACCACATTGACGAAGCGCTTGAAAGTGGCGAGATCGGCGGCGGCCTCGGCGAAAATGCCGTCCGCGCCCGCCTCGACGCACTGGATCGCGCGCTCGATCGCCGCCTCCACTCCTTCGGATGCGATCGCATCGGTGCGCGCGATGAGAAAGAACTGCGGATCGGTTTTCGCATCCGCGGCGGCCTTCACGCGATCGGCCATCTCCTGCGCGGAAACGATTTCCTTGCCGGGGCGATGGCCGCAGCGCTTGGCGCCCACCTGGTCCTCGATGTGGCACGCCGCTGCACCGGCCTTGATCAACGACTTCACCGTGCGCGCGATGTTGAATGCGCTCGGCCCGAAACCGGTATCGATGTCCACCAGCAGCGGCAGGTCGCAGACATCGGTGATGCGACGCACGTCGATCAGCACGTCGTCGAGCGTGTTGATGCCGAGGTCGGGCAGGCCGAGCGAACCCGCCGCGACGCCGCCGCCGGACAGATAGATCGCGCGGTAGCCCGCGCGCCTGGCCAGCAGTGCGTGATTGGCGTTGATCGCACCGATCACCTGCAACGGCTTTTCGGCGGCCAGCGCGGCGCGAAAGCGGGCACCTGCCGAAGCGGATGCGCGGGCGGATTGCGATTCGCTCATTGCTGCCCTCGGCAAAACGGCGATTTTAGCCGATCCGCATCGCCGATTCAGTGTCCGGTGCCGAGGAGCGCCTCGAAACGCGGATCACTCCGCAACCGGTTCCATGACGGATCCAGCCGCAACAACGCGGGCGTGATCGCCGTGCCATACCACGGGCTGGCATAGGGCGTTTGCAGCAAATGGCGCAGATCGTCGATTGCACGATCGTTCTCGCCAACGAGCGTCTCGATACGCGCGCGCTGCTCCTGCCAGGCGGGACCGCTGGTCGCGTCCAGTGTCGCCGGTTCGCGTTTCATCGCCTGATCGGCGAGCGCGAGGGCCTGTCTCTTGTCGCCGAGTGCCGCCTGCGCGAGACCCATATCGGCCACCAATGCCGGCTCGTCCGGAGCGGCTTTCAGCATGTCTTGCAGCCTGGATTGCGCCGTCCGCCAACTTGCGCGCGCGCCGGTTGCATCGCCGCTCGCCTGCTGCGCGAACGCGAGCAGAACGTGATAGTCACCCAGCTCGCTGCCGGACGATTGTCGCGGTGGCGCCAGGACCGATTGCAGGGCACGGATCGCCTGCGCGTAATCGCGCTCGTAGATCCACTGCATTACCTGGGCCTTGAACACCTGCGGGTCGCCGGGTGCCGGTTGCAGCGGCGCAAGCAATGCCCGCGCCCGGTCGAGTTGCCCCTGCGCCTGCATCACAGATGCCTTGCAGGCGATCAGTGCCGGATCGTCCGGCGCAATGGCGAGCGCGTGGCGCACGATCGCCAGCGCATCGGGAAATTCGCGTCGCATCGCGTGCAGGCGCACGTGCAGCAGCAGCAGGTGCGTGTTGCGTGGATCGGTCACCGAAGCGCGGTCGATGTGATCGATCGCCATGCTCCACCTTCCCTGTCGCGCTTCGATGTCTGCGAACGCGGCCAGCACCTCGCCGCTGTTGGGTAGTCGCTGTTGCGCCTGCATCAGCGCGGCAGTCGCCTCGGGATAATTCCTCTCGACCTGATAGAGATAGATGCCGCGCGCCAGCCACGCATCGCCGCTGTCGGGCGCGAGTTTCAATGCGGTGTCGGACGCGCGCTTCGCCGTATCGGCAAGCGACTGGCTGCGGTCGTACCGGAGTTGGAAGATGCGGCTGTCGGTTTGCGCGAGCCGTGCCCAGGCCAGCGCGAAATCCGGATCGCGTTGCACGGCTTGGGCGAAGAATCCCGCGGCCTGACGATATTGCTCCGCGCTGCCGCCCGCAGTCAGGCCCGATGCGACGCCCCGCAGGTACGCATCATAGGCTTCCGCGTTCTGCGTCGGCTTCGCGCTCAGCGTCTGCTGCTCGCGTCGCGTCAGCGCGGCGTGCAACGCCTGCGCGATCTGCTGAGCCACCTCGCCTTCCACGCCGAAGACATTGTCCAGCTTGCGCGTGTAGGCCTGGGCCCAGAGATGCTGGTCATCGCGAGCGTCGATCAACTGCACGTTGATCAGCACCTCGTCGCCGGCCTTCTGCACGCTGCCTTCGAGGATATTGGCCACCGCCAGTTGCCGCGCGACGGCTTTCAGATCGTCCGGGCGGCTGGCGTACTTCATCGTCGAGGTGCGAGAGATGACCTTCAGATCGCCGATGTCGGCGAGCCTGGTAAGGATCATGTCCTGCATGCCCTCGGCGAAGTAGCGGTTGTCGGGATCGGCGCTGAGGTTCTCGAACGGCAGCACGGCGATGGACTTCGATTCGACCGGCACTGGCCCGGCCATCGTCATCGGCAAGGACTCATCGACACTTGCCGCATGTGCGGGCGACATCGGCATTGAAGCGCGGGACGATGTCCTGGTCGCCGATTTCGCGGGCGCTCGATGCCAATACCAGTAGCCGCCGCCGATTCCCGCAGCGATGACGATGCCGATCGCCGCCACCGCGAATGTGCCGTACTGCCCGCGCCGCAATGCTGCCTGGCCGCCGTCGGCAGTGCGCACCATCCCGTGTGGCGTGGCATCGAACGCCCAGGCCAGTACCAGCGCAACGGGAAATCCTGCCAGCACCAGCAGCACCAGCAGGCGCACCGACCAGTTCGGGATGTTGAAAAACGGAAAGACCTGTGTTGCGATCTGGATCAGCAGCCAGCCGACCACGGCGTACGCGACCGCCACTCGAAATACGTGGCGGCGACGCAATTCGCGCAGGAACGCAGGCTTGGGCATCGGACTCCCGGCAGGCGCCTGCAGGGATTCGGCGCGCACCGCGCTGGGCAATCTAGCACGCCCGCCTCGTGGAGGCGCCCGCGACGCGGCGAGATCCCGCGCTTTCGCGGAATCAGGCCTTCAGCAGATCCTCGATCGCCGCGCGTTCCTCACGCAGTTCCTTCTCGGTCGCTTCCAGCCGCGCGCGCGAAAATTCATTGACGTCGAGTTTCAGCACGATCTCGTACTTGCCGTTTTTGCAGATCACCGGATAGCCGAAGATCACGCCGGGCGAGATGCCGTAGGAACCATCGGCCGGCACCGCCATCGAGACCCAGTCGCCCTCTTCGGTACCCAGCGCCCAGGAGCGCATGTGATCGATCGCCGCGCTGGCGGCGCTCGCTGCGGAAGATGCGCCGCGCGCCTTGATGATCGCCGCGCCGCGCTGCTGCACGGTCGGAATGAAGCTGTCGCGATACCAGCCGTTGTCCACCAGATCGGTTGCGCGCTCGCCCTTTACCGTGGCGTGGTGGATGTCCGGATACTGCGTGGACGAATGATTGCCCCAGATGGTCATGCGCCGCACGTCGTTGACATGCGAGTTCGTCTTTTCCGCGAGCTGTGCCTTGGAGCGGTTATGGTCCAGCCGCATCATCGCGCTGAAGCAGGAAGGGTCGAGATCCGGCGCGTTGCTCTGCGCGATCAGCGCGTTCGTGTTGGCCGGATTGCCGACGACAAGCACCTTCACATCACGCTTGGCATGCGCATTCAGCGCCTTGCCCTGCGGCGCGAAGATCGCGCCGTTCGCCGAGAGCAGATCCTTGCGCTCCATGCCGGGGCCGCGCGGACGCGCGCCGACCAGCAGCGCGTAGTCGACGTCCTTGAACGCAACGTTCGCATCATCCGTCGCGACAATCCCGTGCAACAAGGGGAACGCACAGTCGTCCAGTTCCATCACCACGCCTTGCAATGCCGGCAGCGCCGGCGTGATTTCCAGCAGGTGCAGGATCACCGGCTGATCCTTGCCCAGCATGTCGCCGGCGGCGATGCGGAACAGCAGCGCGTAGCCGATCTGGCCGGCGGCGCCGGTGACGGCGATGCGGACGGGTTGCTTCATTTATTTACTCCAGAATGCATTGCGAAGATTGCCGTTGAAACCAGACGTCATCCCGGCGGAAGCCGGGATCCAGGTTTTTCTCAAATCGCTGGGTTTCCGCTTTCGCGGGAATTACGACATTGATGCGGTCATCCGCCAGCGGCGCTTATCCGCTCCACTTCGACTTGCGCCAGTTCGGCGAAGAATTCCCTGAAACGCTGCAGGCCGGCATCGAGCTGCGCGCGCGGGCAGGTGTAGGAAATGCGCAAGCTTCGCGGCTCGCCGAACGCGGAGCCCGGCACGCAGGCGACGCCCTTCGATTCCAGCAGCGCGGCGCAGAAATCCACGTCGTTGTCGATGATCGTGCCGCCGTGCGATTTGCCGAACGCGACAGAAATATCCGGGAACGCATAGAACGCGCCTTGCGGTCGCGGACACTTGACGCCCGGGATCGACAGCAGCGCATCCAGTACGTCGTCGCGGCGGTGGGCGAAATCCGCGCACTTCTCTTTGGTGATTTCCTGCGATCCGGTCAACGCGGCTACCGCCGCGGCGGTAACGATTTCCGGAAGGTTGGTGATGTGGTTGGAATTGAGCGTCACCAGTGCGTTTGCCAGCAATTCGGGGGCGGCAACGAAGCCGACGCGCCAACCCGGCATGCCATAGGTCTTGGAGAGCGAGTCCATGATCGCGGTGCGCTCGCGCAGCTCCGGCTTGAATTGCACGAAGTTGTGATAGCCCACGCCATCGAACACCATGCGGTTGTAGATGTCGTCGGTGATGATCCAGGTGTCCGGATGCTTCGCCAGCACCTCGGCCAGCGCGACGATCTCCTCGCGCGTGTACACCATGCCGGTCGGATTCGACGGATTGTTGAACAGGAACACCTTGGGCTTGCTCGCCAGCGCGCGATCGAGCTGCGCGGGCGTCATCTTGTAGTTCTGCTCCGGCGGGCACGGCAGCAGCGTGATCTTCGCACCCAGGATTTCCGCGATGTCGAGGTACGAAGTCCAGTACGGCGTCGGGAAGACGATCTCGTCACCTTCGTCCAGCAGCGCCTCGCACAGGTTGTAGAGCACCTGCTTGGCACCGATGCCGACCGCGACGTTGGAACGCTTGTAGCCATCCAGCCCGATCTCGCGCATGTGCGCGAGGAACGCGTCGAGCAGGTCCTCTCGGCCGCGGTTGGAGCCGTAGGCGCCGGTGTCGTGCTTCAGCGCCTCGCGCACGGCTTCGTATACGTGTTCGCCCGGCAGGAAATTCGGTACGCCGATCGAGAAGTTCACGATGTCGCGTCCGGCCGCCTTCAACTGCTTGGCCTTGTCGGCGATCAGCATGATCGCACTGGGCTTAGCGCGGCCCACGCGGGTGGCGAGTTTCAGCATGGCGTTCTCGGTTCGGCGGATGAAAACCGCGCAATTTTAGCACGCGAGGGCGGGGGCCCGTGGATCAGTGGCGCGCGTCCATAACCTTGTTCCAATCGGCGACGCGCGCGGACTGCGACGTCAGCAGCGGCGCGGCATCACCTCCGATGGTGATCTTCTCGATCTTGTCGCCGCCGCGGATGGCATTGACCACTTTCTGGTCCTCCGCGGAGACGACTTCGCCGAACACCGTGTGCTTGCCGTCCAGCCACGGCGTCGGCACGTGGGTGATGAAGAACTGGCTGCCGTTGGTGCCCGGCCCCGCATTGGCCATCGACAACACGCCCGGTTTGTCGTGCTTCAGGCCGGTGCGCGTCTCATCCTCGAACTTGTAGCCCGGTCCACCGGTGCCCGTGCCGCTGGGGCAGCCGCCCTGGATCATGAAATCCGGAATCACGCGATGGAAATTCAATCCGTCGTAGAAACCGCGCTGCACGAGGTTCACGAAACTGGCCACCGTCACCGGCGCCTGATCGGCGAACAGCCGCAGGTGGATCGGGCCGCGGGAGGTCTGCATGGTAGCGGTCAGTGCGGTCATCTGTGGTCCTCGGATCGAAGGCAATCGGTTAGCTTAACAAGGCCCGGCAGGAATGCCAGCGGCGAGCGCTCCGAACGGGTATACTTGCGCGATGCGCGGCGGCCACGGATCGGCAAGCCGCTTCTCTTTTCTCTGGTGATGGCCGCACCCGCGGCCGTTTTGCGTGCCCCAATGTCGATTCAAAAGCTGCGCAACATCGCGATCGTCGCCCACGTCGACCACGGCAAGACCACACTCGTGGATCAACTGCTGAAGCAGTCCGGCACCCTGTCGGAGCGTGCGGTGGTGCCCGATCGCGTGATGGACAGCAACGATCTGGAACGCGAGCGCGGCATCACCATCCTTTCCAAGAACACCGCGATCCGCTGGAGCGCCCCCGACGGCGAGCAGTGGCGGATCAACATCGTGGATACGCCCGGACACGCCGATTTCGGCGGCGAGGTGGAACGCGTGCTCTCGATGGTCGACTCGGTATTGCTGCTGGTCGACGCGATGGACGGCCCGATGCCGCAGACGCGTTTCGTCACGCAGAAGGCGTTCCGCATGGGCTTCAAGCCGATCGTGGTGATCAACAAGATCGACCGCCCCGGCGCGCGCCCGGACTGGGTGCTCAACCAGACCTTCGACCTGTTCGATCGCCTCGGCGCGTCCGACGAACAACTGGATTTTCCGGTTGTCTACGCGTCTGCGCTCCAGGGTTATGCAGGCCTGCAACACGACGTGCGCAGCGGCGACATGACGCCGCTGTTCGAGGCGATCGTGAAACACGTGCAGGCGCCGCAGGTGGATCCGGACGGCGCGTTCCAGATGCGCGTGTCCTCGCTCGACTACAACTCCTACGTCGGCGTGATCGGCGTGGGTCGCGTGCAGCGCGGCAAGGTGCGCACCAACATGCCGGTCGCGATCCTCGATCGCGAAGGCAAGCGACGCAACGGCAAGGTCCTGCAGGTGCTGGGCTTCATGGGACTGGAGCGGCGCGAGGTGGACGAAGCGCAGGCCGGCGACATCATCGCGATCTCCGGCATCGAGAACCTCGGCATCTCCGACACGATCTGCGATCCGTCGGTGCCCGAAGCGCTGCCCGCGCTCACCGTGGACGAGCCGACGATCAGCATGACCTTCCAGGTCAACAACTCGCCGTTCGCGGGCAAAAAAGAACAAAGCGGGGGTCGTTTCCTCACTTCCCGCCAGATCCGCGAACGGCTGACGCGCGAGACGTTGCACAACGTCGCGCTGAAAGTCGATGACACCGAAGACCCGGACAAATTCAAGGTCTCCGGCCGCGGCGAACTGCACCTGTCGATCCTGATCGAAACCATGCGCCGCGAAGGCTATGAACTCGCGGTGTCGCGCCCGGAAGTGATCGTGCGCGAGATCGATGGCGTGCTGCAGGAACCGTACGAACAACTGGTCGTCGATCTGGAAGAGCAATACCAGGGCGGCGTGATGGAGCGCCTGGGCACCCGCAAGGCGCAGTTGAAGAACATGGAACCCGACGGCAAGGGCCGCGTGCGGCTGGAATACCTGATTCCGGCGCGCGGGCTGATCGGCTTCCAGACCGAGTTCCGCACGCTCACCGCCGGCACTGGCTTGATGTTCCATGTGTTCGATCACTACGGACCGAAGTCCGAAGGCGTGATCGGCAAGCGCCAGAGCGGCGTGATGATCTCCAATGGTACCGGCCCTGCCCCGGCCTATGCGCTGTTCGGCCTGCAGGATCGCGGGCGCATGCTGATCGACGCCGGCGTGGAAATCTACGAAGGGCAGCTCGTCGGCATCCACGCCAAGGACAACGATCTCACGGTGAACGCGTTGCGCGCCAAGCAGCTCACCAACATCCGCGCCGCCGGCAAGGACGATGCGCTGACGCTGGTGCCGCCGGTGCGGCTCTCGCTGGAGCAGGCGCTGGAGTTCATCGACGATGACGAGCTGGTGGAAGTCACGCCCAAGGCCATCCGCCTGCGCAAGAAATATCTGACCGAGAGTGACCGCAAGCGCGCGTCACGACAGGCGGCTTGAGGACTCGACGGGGCACCCGGGGAAAGTCCGGGGGCCTCAAGGCGCAATCCATTCGCGTCTTTCGTCGCTCTCCGTGTCGACCCGCAGCTTCGGCAGGTACTGCGGGTATTCGCGCTGCAGGAAATCGATCAGGCCTTCGCGTACCTTGCACCGCAGATCCCAGCCGCGTCCCGAATCCCTGGTGCTGACCAGGATGCGCACTTGCATCGCATGCGAATCGGCATCGGTGACCTGCAACAGGCAGGTGCGGCCGTCCCATTCCGAAGCGGCGTGCGTGATGCGCTTCAGTTCCTCGCGCAAGGGCGCGAGCGGCAGCGCGTAATCCACCCACAGGAACACGGTACCGATGAGCTGCGAGGTGGTGCGCGTCCAGTTCTGGAACGGGTTCTCCACGAACCATTGCAGCGGGATCACCAGCCGGCGCTCGTCCCAGATCCGCAGCACCACGTAAGTGCCGGTGATCTCCTCCACGCGGCCCCATTCGTTCTCGATGATCAGCACGTCGTCCAGCCGGATCGGTTGCGCCAGTGCGATCTGCAATCCGGCGAGCAGGTTCGTCAGCACCGGGCGCGCGGCGAAACCGATCACGATCCCCGCCACGCCCGCCGACGCCAGCAGACTGGCGCCGAACTGGCGCACGTTGGGGAACGTCATCAGCACCGTGGCCACGCCGAGCAGGCCGACGAAGAACATCGCGGTGCGCGCCAGCACCCGCGCCTGCGTCTGCACCGAACGCGCGCGCAGGTTGTCTTCGACATCGGACGGATGACGCAGCGCTACCGCGCGTTCGATGCCCGAGATCGCGCGTATGCCGAGCCACGCGAGCGCCGCGATCAACGCGATGGTCACCGCGTGCCGCAGCGTGTTCAACAGCACGCCCCGAGGCAGGTTGGTGGTGGCGTCAAGCAGCGCGAATTGCAGCGCCAGCAGGGGCAGCGTCAACTCGAAAGGCTGCTCGCAACGCAGCAGCACCACCGCGAGCGCATCGTTGCGCAGCAGCAGTTTGCGCACCGCGAACCGAACGATCCGGAACACCACGAACGCGGCGATCAGCGCGGCCACCGCGATCAGCGCCAGCCGCGGCCACGGTTGCGAGAGTGCCTGCGCGAGTTGCCGCATCGTCACCTCCTTGTGCCGGAAACCGGGATTCTAGGGACGCGGGCCTGAACTCAGGCGGTCACCCGATGCGAGTGACTGTCGATCAGCGACAGTTGCGGGGCAGCAGATCCGCGTCGACGCCCTGGGACGTGCAGCGCCATTTCACCACTTTCGCGTCGAGCCAGGGTGCGAGCTCCACGCGCTTGCCCTGAAGCGCGCGTTCGGCCCTGCCCCCCAGCGTAACCACGATGGTGCCGTTTTCGACATGGATGTCGTCGATGTATTCCCCAGGCGCGGCGGAAGGCGAAAGCAGGCCCGCGGCGGTGTAGTCGGGCGGCCATGCACCGCTGCGCGCGTGGTAGATCGCTACTGCGACACGCACGCCGTCCGTGGAGGCGAGCGCAGCCCCGATCTGTGCGCGCGCCGGATCGGTCTTCTGCTGATGGAAATAGAAGAGGATCAGCGCCAGCGCGATGGCGGCCAGTACCACCGCGGCGAGGATCGCGCGGAATCCGCTGACCTGAGCTGCCGCCCGGTCGGAACCGGATGTGCCGGATTCGGTTTCCATGCCTGATCCTCGCGAGGGATGGCGCTAATGTAGCGCAGCCTGGTTGGCCCGACGGAGATCCATTCATGGCCGATGCCGCACCGATCCTGCTCGCCTGGAGTGGCGGCAAGGACTGCCTGATGGCGCTGCAGCGGCTGCATGCAGATCCGCACTGGCGGATCGTCGGCCTGTTGACGACGGTCACGCGGCAATTCGATCGCGTGGCGATGCACGGCATCCGCCGGAACGTCCTGCACGCGCAAGCTGCAGCGCTGGGATTGCCTTTGATCGAATCGGAGCTGGATTGGCCGGCCTCGAACGAGGCTTACGAAACCGCATTGGCCCATTCATTGGCGCAGGCCCGCGGCGCGACACCGGGCTTGCAACACATCGCGTTCGGCGATCTGTTCCTGCGCGACGTGAGGGAATGGCGCGAGGCGCTGCTGGGACGCCACGGCTGGCACGGCGTGTATCCGTTGTGGGGTACCGATACCCGTGAACTCTCGTTCGAATTCATCGCGCAAGGCCACCGCGCCGTGCTGACCTGCGTCGATACCACGCAACTGGACGGCGCGTACTCCGGCCGCGAGTACGACGGCGAGCTGCTGGGTGGATTACCCCAATCCGTGGACCCTTGCGGTGAGCGCGGCGAATTCCACACGCTCAGCCATGGTGGCCCGATGTTCACCCACGCGTTGCGGTTGAGGCGTGGAGAATCGGTGCTGCGCGACGACAGGTTCCAGTACACGGATTTCATGCTGCAAGACGCGCGATCGTGACAGGAGCGCGGCCGCGTCAGCCGGATATGCGTTGCAGCAGCGCCACGGCGGACGCAGCGATGCCCTCGCCGCGCCCGGTGAAACCGAGTTTCTCGCTGGTCGTCGCCTTGATGCCGACCGCAGCCACCTTGCACCCCAGCGCCGAAGCGATCCGCGCGCGCATGCCTTCGACATGCGGCGCGAGCTTCGGTCGTTCGCAGATCACCGTGATGTCGGCGTTGCCGAGCGCATAACCGTGCTCGCGCACGAGCGCCATGCAATGCGCGAGCAGTTGCAGGCTGTCCGCGCCCTTCCAGCGCGGATCGCTGTCCGGGAAATGCCGGCCGATGTCGCCGAGCGCCAGGGCGCCCAGCAGCGCGTCGCACAACGCATGCACGGCGACGTCGCCGTCCGAATGCGCAACCAGCCCCTGCGAATGGGAAATGCGCACGCCGCCCAGCGTCACGTGGTCGCCCGATCCGAAGGCGTGCACGTCGAAGCCCTGGCCGATGCGCATCACGCGCCCGCTCCCATCGAACGAACACTCATAAAGTGCGCTCCAGCAGGAACTCCGCGAGCTTCAGGTCCGCCGGCGTGGTGATCTTGATGTTGTCCTCGGCGCCTTCGACCAGCAGCGGATGGAATCCGCAACGCTCCATCGCCTGTGCATCGTCCGAGACGATCACCCCGTCGTTGCGCGCGCGTTCCAGCGCGATAATCAACTCGCCGCGCCGGAACATCTGCGGCGTGAATGCGCGCCAGAACGTTCCGCGCGGCTCGGTATCGACGCTGCAATTGCGGCCATCGGCGCGCTTGAGCGCGTCACGCAGCGGTGCCGCCAACAGCGCGCCGCCCGTCTTCGAGCCTTCCACGATCAGCCGGCGCAGATCCTCGTAGCGGAGGCACGGACGCGCCGCGTCGTGCACCAGAACGAAATCCG
>DASXWZ010000346.1:0-3610 GCA_036503375.1 Rhodanobacteraceae bacterium
AGGATTTCGAGGAGGCCGGCATTCCGCACCGGCTGATGCGCATGCGGCTGCAACCACTGCCTGCACCGCCACGCGCTCCGCCAAGAGCCCGGCCGGAGGCGCGCATCCTGAGCGTGCAGACGCGCGAACAACTGATCGAAGCGACGCTCGCGATCCTGCGGGGCTCGCGCCACGAGTTGCGCATACTGGTGTACGAGCTGGATCCGGTGCTGCTCGACGATTCGGCTTGCCTGGTCGAACTGCGCCGCATCGCGATTTCCGGCCGGGGTGCATCCATCCGCGTGATCGCGCAGAGCGTCGAGCGCGCGCAACGCGAAGGCAATCGCATGCTGGAACTGGCGCAGCGGCTGCCGTCGGTGATCCAGTTCCGCCGGCCGCTCGAGGATGTCGATCGCGAATATCCGTCCGCCTTCATGTACACCGATGTCGGCGGTTATCTGTTCCGACCCGTCGCGCAGCGGATGGAAAGCGTCGGCTCGACCTGCGCTCCGGGCCGGGCCGCGCAGCTGGAGGCCCTGTTCGATCACGTCTGGGAACGATCGGAACCGATGAGCGAATTGCGACCGCTGGGAATCTAGAAGTCGCGCGCCCTTACCGTCGCGGACGGATCGCTGATGCTTCTATTGAAAAGTGTGGCCAGGGACGGCCACTTTTGGTCTCTCACCGTGCAGAAAGCAAAGAGGCACTCGAATCGAGGGTCGAGGGTCGAGGGTCGAGGGCGATCATGGACGATCGTAGAGACAGAGTGTGGCCATGGATGGCCACTTTTGGTCTGCCACCGAGCGGGATGCAGACAAGCTCTGGGATCGCGGGTCGAGCAGCGATCATGGACGATCGCATTGAATATGCCGCAGCGCAGCACCAAATCGCTATAATCGTGGGTCGGCCCGTGCGGCCGGCTTCCGAAGCAACGGTGACGGCGTGAGCGACAGCGACAACCGGTTGCGGCAGGTTTCGCCGCAGCAATTCTTCGAGTCTTCCCCGCTTGCCGGCGGCAATGCCGCCTATGTCGAGCAGTTGTACGAGGACTGGCTGCGCGATCCCGGCGCCGTGCCGCAGCAGTGGCGCGCGTATTTCGACGGCTTCAAGGGCCGCGGCGACGTGTCGCATTCGGATGCGATCGCGCGCATCGAGCGCGCGCAGAAATTGAACGGCCACGCGCGCATCATTCCGGTCGACGAAATCCACGCGCGCAAGCAGGCCGGCGTGTTGCGCCTGCTGACCGCGCTACGTTCGCGCGGCCACCTCGCCGCCGATCTGGATCCGCTGGCGATCGCTCCCAAGATGCCGGCGCCGGACCTGGAACTGGCCTTCCACGGCCTCGCCGACGCCGACCTCGACACCGTATTCGACAGCGGCACCTTCGCCGGTGGCGGGCAGCGCATGAAGCTGCGCGACTTGCGCGACCGCCTGCAAGCGACATACGCGAAAACCATCGGCGCCGAGTTCATGCACATCAGCGACGCCGAACAACGCCGCTGGATCTATACGCGGCTGGAACAGGCCAGCGGCGATCCGGGTTTGTCACCGGATGAGCGCAAGCGCGTGCTCGCCAAGCTCACCGCTGCCGATGGGCTCGAACGCTACCTGCACACCAAATACGTCGGCCAGAAGCGCTTCTCGCTGGAAGGCGGCGATTCGTTGATCCCGCTGCTGGACGACTTGGTGCGCCGCGCCGCCGGAGACGGCGTGCGCGAACTGGTGATCGGCATGGCGCATCGCGGCCGGCTCAACGTGCTGGTCAACACATTGGGCAAACCGCCGCAGAAATTGTTCGAGGAATTCGAAGGCAAGTTCGATCATCCCGACGATCCGGCGCATTCGGGCGACGTGAAATACCACATGGGTTTTTCCGCCGACATAGCGACGCCCGGCGGCGACATCCATCTGGCGCTGGCGTTCAACCCCTCGCACCTGGAAATCGTCAACCCCGTCGTCGCCGGCTCCGTGCGCGCGCGGCAGATCCGCGCGCACGACGGCGCGCACGAAAGCGCATTGCCGATCCTGATCCATGGCGATGCCGCGCTCTCCGGCCAGGGCGTCAACATGGAATTGTTCAACATGTCGCAGACGCGCGGTTTCGGCGTCGGCGGCACCGTGCACGTCGTGGTCAACAACCAGATCGGTTTCACCACGCCCGCGTACGAAGGACGCAGCACGCTGTATTGCACCGACGTCGCCAAGATGGTCAATGCACCGGTGCTGCACGTCAACGGCGACGATCCGGAAGCGGTGCTGCAATGCGCGCGGCTGGCCTTCGACTTCCGCCAGCGCTTCCACAAGGATGTCGTGATCGACCTGGTCTGCTACCGCCGCCACGGCCACAACGAGGCCGACGAGCCGGCCGCGACGCAACCGGTCATGTACCAGGTGATCAAGCAACTTCCACCTACGCGCGAGTTGTACGCGAGGAACTTGGTCGCCGATGGGTTGATCGGCGAAGGCGATGCGCAGAAGTTCTTCGAGGAATACCGCAACCGGCTGGAAGCCGGCAAGCCGGTTACCGAAGTCGCGCAGAAGAAAGAAGGACCTGCCGCCGCGGTGGACTGGAACCGCCATGCGCATGCCTCGCTTTCGCAAGTGGTTTCCACCGGCGTCGAGCGCAAGACGCTGGACGCGCTGGCCGCGAAGATCCTCTCGGCCCCGCCCGGTTACAAGCTGCAATCGCGCGTCGCCAAGATCTACGACGACCGCCGCAAGATGGCGGGGGGCGAAACACCGCTGGACTGGGGCTACGCCGAGAACATCGCCTACGCCACGCTGGTCGCGCAGAACTACGCGCTGCGGCTGGTCGGCCAGGACACAGGCCGCGGCACCTTCTTCCATCGCCACGCCGAACTGCACGACGAAAAAACCGGTGACGTGTACACGCCGCTGCAACACGTGCGCGAAGGCGTATCGGTCGAGGTGATCGATTCTCTGCTGTCGGAAGAAGCGGTGATGGCGTTCGAATACGGCTTCGCCACAGCTGATCCGGACACGCTGGTGCTCTGGGAAGCGCAATTCGGCGACTTCGCCAATGGCGCGCAGGTCGTGATCGACCAGTTCATCTCGTCGGGCGAAGCCAAGTGGGATCGCTTGTGCGGCCTGGTGCTGCTGCTGCCGCATGGTTACGAAGGCCAGGGACCGGAACATTCTTCCGCGCGACTGGAGCGTTTCCTGCAATTGTGCGCGCTGGACAACATGCAGGTGTGCGTGCCGACCACGCCGGCGCAGATGTTCCACATGCTGCGCCGGCAAATGCTGCGGGAGGTGCGCAAGCCGCTGGTGGTGATGACGCCGAAGTCGCTGCTGCGCCACAAGCTGGCGATCTCCTCGCTGGACGATCTCGCCAACGGCACGTTCCAGCTGGTGATCCCTGATTCGCGCATCAACGACGCGAAGAAGATCAGGCGCGTGGTGCTGTGTTCGGGCAAGGTCTATTACGACCTGTTCGAAGCGGCGGAAAAGCAGAAGGTCGACGACGTCGCGCTGATCCGCGTCGAGCAGTTGTATCCGTTCCCGCGCCAGGAAGTGAGCGAGCAGCTTGCGCGTTATCCGAAAACGCGCGAGGTGATCTGGTGCCAGGAAGAGCCGATGAACCAGGGTGCCTGGTTCCAGATCCGGCATC
>DASXWZ010000347.1:0-1545 GCA_036503375.1 Rhodanobacteraceae bacterium
CTGCGCATCGTGATGCTCGGCCTGTTGCTCGCATGGCTGGCTGCGATCGCGCGCGCATTCGATTTGACGGCGCACCTGCCGCGCTGGCCGCGCAGAGCCACGAGCGGAGGTGCGGCGCTTTTGCTATTGGCGTTGTCGGCGCCGCACGCGCACGCGCAATCGATGCCATCGCAGGAATTGCTCTCCCAATTGCGCGATCGACTGTTGGAAGCGCCGAAGTGCGCGCCGCAGTGCGCAGCTTCGCCACTGGCGCAGGTTGCGATGCGCAACGATGGCGCGGATGTCACCATCGAAGTCGATGCCGGTGCGCGCATCGCGTTTCCGTTGCCCTACATGGATGCGCCCGCCGCATTGGCGAACGTCACGCTCGACGGCAAAGCCGACCCGGCGACGGTGCGTCGCGACGGGCAGACCTGGATCGCGCTGGAACGCGGCGTGCACCGCATCGGGCTGGGCTTCGGTTTCGGCGGCGATGCGGACCACGCGGTCCTGCACTTCCCGCTGGCGCCGCCGCGCGCCCAGATTTCGGCGACGGGCTGGCAGACCTCCGGCATCGATGGCACGAAGTTGTTGTCCGACACGCTGACCTTCGCGCGCGAGCGTGCACTGCCGAATTCGGACAAATTCGAAACCGCGCAGCAGGTGTTTCCGCCGTACGTGACATTGACGCGCAGCATCGCACTGGGGCTGGATTCGCGCGTAGACAACACGGTGCAGCGCATCGCGCCGGCGCGGGGCGGCTTCGCCGTCAGCGTGCCGTTGCTGCCGGGTGAGCACGTCACCAATCCCAACATCAAGGTCGAGCACGGTCAGGTGCAGGTCGTGTTCGACTCGAATCAGGGCGGAGCGGGCTGGTCCGGCACGCTGGATCCGGCCGGTGCGCTGGCGCTGCACGCGCCCGGATTCGGCGAGCGCGCTGAAACCTGGGAGATCGCCGCCGCGCCGCTGCTGCATCTTTCTTTCGCCGGCGTGCCCGAATCCGGCGACAACGGGCCGGGCGGCGCGCACGTTTTTCATCCGCTGCCGGGTGAAACATTGCAAGTGCACATCACGCGTCCGCCCGCGTTGGGCGGCGACAGCATCGCCTTCGACCAGGTGACGCTGGATGCCACGCGCGGCGATCGCGCGCTGGAAAGCACGTTGACGCTCGCTGCGCGCAGCACGCGCGGCGGCGAGCAGGGCATCGACCTGCCGCGCGATGCGCAGTTGCTGGGGGTGCAGCGCGGCGGCGAATCGCTGGAACTGAATCTGCACGGCGGTCATCTCGCGCTGCCGGTACAGCCCGGCGTGCAGACGTTCGCCCTGCGCTTCCGTGACGCGTCCGCGCTCGGCATGTCTTCGGGTACGCCGCAAGTGGCGCTGCATGCGCGCGCGGCGAACATCAAGTTGTCTCTGTCGCTGCCGCAGGATCGCTGGGTGCTGTGGACGTGGGGCCCGCAAGCCGGTCCGGCGGTGTTGTACTGGGCGGAGTTGATCGCCTTGTTGATCGTGGCGATCGCGTTGGCGCGTTTCGCGCCGACGCCGTTGCGCTGGTGGCAATGGCTG
>DASXWZ010000348.1:0-3550 GCA_036503375.1 Rhodanobacteraceae bacterium
ACCAGGAACGCGAGCCAGCCGACGCCGAGCGCAACGGCGATGTCATGGAACGGCAACGCGAACAGCTTGTCCATGCCGCGCCAACCATGCGCCAGCATCGCGCCGGGCACACTGCCGAGGAATGCCACCTGCAAGAGCACGTAGATGATCGTGGACAGCGTCACCGACAGGATCAGCGCGATCGGGATCGTGCGCTGCGGGTTGCACACTTCGCCGGCGACCGAAACGATCGGAGTCAAGCCGAGATACGCGAAGATGATCCCGCCGGCAGACACCGCGCCGGCGATGCCGGAAAAACCGAATGGCGCAAATCCGTGCGCGCTCAGATTGCCGGATCGAAAAAACCACAGCAGCACGACCACCACGGTCAGCGGCACTACGAACTTGAAAATGCTGACGAGGTTGTTGGCGCGCGCAAAGGTCTTGACACTGAAATAGTTCAGCAGAAAGAAGATGCAGAGTATCGCAAGCTGCACGAACCAGCCCAGCAGTGTCGGCGATTGCGAACCCGCTCGCGTCAGTTTCGGAAACCACGCCGAAGCGTATTGCCGGCAGGCGACCACCTCGATCGCGATCAGGCTGGAAAAGGCGATCAGCGTGATCAGCCCCATCAGGTACCCGAGCAGCGCGCCGTGCGAATACACCGGATAGCGCACCACGCCGCCCGCATGCGGCAACGCCGCACCGAGTTCGCAGTACACCAGGCCCAGCAGCAGCACCGCCGCGCCGCCGATCAGCCATGAAACGATGCCGGCCGGTCCTGCGATGTTCGCGACATAGCTTGCCGAGAACAGCCAGCCCGAGCCGAAGATCGCACCGAGGCCGATGAAGGTGAGATCGGTGAGGCTGAGCTGCTTCTTGAAACGGCCCGCCCTCGCCGCTTCATTGCGGACGTTCCGTTCTCCGGCTGCGGCGCGATCGGCGTTCACGCAATCATTTCCTGCATGCCGGGAAAGCCGCAATCACGGCGACTTTTCCTGCGCGCAATCGCATGGCCATTGCGGCTTCGGCCCGCCCGCCGCAATGAACTGATCAATGCGCTGCTCCAGCACCGGCAACGGCACCGAGCCCAGCGAGAGGATCGTGTCGTGAAAATCGCGGATGTCGAACTTCGGTCCGAGCGCCTTCTCCGCTTTCGCCCGCAGCTCGCGGATTTTCAGATACCCGAGCTCATAACTGTCGGCCTGGCCCGGCCAGGAGATGTAGCGATCGACTTCATTCGCGACTTCCAGCGGACTCAGCGCGGTGTTCTGCGTGAGGTAATCGATCGCCTGCTGCCGAGTCCAGTTCAGGTGATGGATCCCGGTATCCACGACCAGCCGGCACGCACGCCACATCTGGTAGGTGAGATATCCGAACTTCTGATAAGGCGTCTGGTAGATGCCCATCTCGTTGCCGAGGAATTCCGAATACAGTCCCCAGCCTTCGCCATAGGCCGAGATGTAGCCGTTGCTCCGGAAATCCGGCTGCCCGGTCTGCTCTCCTGCCAACTCGAGTTGCAGTGAGTGGCCTGGATACGACTCGTGCAGGGTGAGCGCGGGCATGTTGAACAACGCGCGCGATTTCAGATCATAGGTATTGACCAGGTACTCGCCCGCGCCACCGCGGCCCGAGGTGTAGTACGGCGCGATCGCATCCGGCACCGGTACGATCGCAAAGCGCTCGCGCGGCAGATGTCCGAAGAACTTCGACATCTGTCCGTCCACTTCCTTGGCCACCCATGCGGTCTTGTCCAGCAGCTCCTGCGGGGTCTTCGCGTAGAACTGCGGATCGGTGCGCAGAAATGCCAGAAACGAGGCGAAATCGCCCTTGAAACCGCTCTGTTTCATCACCTCCAGCATCTGGACGTGGATTTTGTCGACCTGATCCAGGCCGATCCGGTGGATCTGGTCGGGCGTCAGATCGAGCGTGGTGTATTCCCTGATCTGCTGCGCGTAATACGCCTTGCCATCCGGCAGCGCCTCGGCTGCCAGGGTGGTGCGCGCCTGCGGCACGTACTCGTCGTCGAAGAACTTCAGCAGCTTCGCGTAAGCGGGAATCACCTTCTCATGGATGAGTTTCTGCGCCTGCGCGCGCATCGCGGCCTGATCCGACGCTGAAATACCGGCCGGCATCTGTTCGAACGGCTGGTAAAAGCTGCTTTGCGTCGGGTCGGCGAGATCGGCCACCGATTTGATCGAGCGGTCGCGGCCGTCCAGCACCGCGCGCGGCACGGAAAACCCGCGCTTCAATCCCGCACGCATGTTGTCGATCTGCTGGTCGAAGTACTTCGGGATCTGACCGAGTTTGTCGAGGTACTTCGTGTAATCCTCCGCAGTGCGCAGGCGATCGCCGCCCAGCTCGTAACCGATGTCGCTCCAGAACGCAGAATCGCTGTTGAACGGCATCTGCCATTGCCTGAATTGCTGGTCGGCGAGCAGGTTCGCGATCTGGTCGCGGTACACCGCGTAGTCCACCTGTTCGACCGGCGAGAGCTGCCCGGAGTCGATGCCGTCGAGCTGGTGCATCACCTTCTGCCAGTATTCCAGCCGCTGCTGCTGGCTGTCCGCATCCGCGGTATCCAGCCGGCTGTTGTCGGGCTTCGCCTGCGTTCCGCCTTTGCCGATGCGCCATGCCCATTCAGCGGTATAGATGGCCTTGAATTGCGCATCTGCGTCCTTGCCGATGGCGGAAGGATCCGCTGCGACCGCCCAATAAGGCGAGCCGAGCAGCAACGCCGCAAGCAGCAACCTCTTCTTCATGGTCGCGTCCCCGTGGTCATCCGCGCACCATAGCGCGCCCGCGCGTCCAGTGCGTATCCGTCAAAGGTCATTCGAACGCGGCGCGGCGCACGTCCATGGCTTCGAGGTAGGCTTCCAGCCCTCGCTGTTCAGTCTCGACGAAGACTTCGCCGGTGGCGTCCATCGCGCCGATGCGGTCCGGCCGGAAATTCCGGAAAGATTCGCGCATCCGACACCACGCGCCCAGTGTCCACACCTTGCCCCAGCAGGCGAGGCACAGGGGCTCGATTTCGCGCGTACTGGCTTCTGCCGCTTCGTTCCGATACTCGATTCGCAACACGCGATGAGCGGCGATCGCTTCGTGCAGCACGTCGATCACGCGGGTCTTCGCTTCATACCGTCGCGTGGGTACGAATACGCGCGAACGCGCGGCGCGTTCGCGCAGCTCCGGCGGCAGCACTGCCTCGATTTTCAACAGTGCCGTCTGCGCACCCGCCGCGAGTTTGTCGCCGGAAAACGCCCTGACGAAGCGCGTTCCGACCACAAGCGCTTCCATCTCTTCCGGCGTGAACATCAGTGGCGGAATATCGGATCCTTTGCGCAACAGGTAACCGACTCCCGCTTCGCCTTCGATCGGCACGCCCGACAACTGCAGGTCGGCGACATCGCGATAGACCGTCCGCAGAGAAACGGTGAGCGTTTCAGCCAGCCGCCGCGCCGGCAACGCGGTGCGGCGGCCCTGCAGGGCGTGGATGATCAGGAACAGGCGATCGGCGCGGCGCATCGCGGCGCATTATCACAGCGCGCCGCGCATCGCGTGAGACGCTTAC
>DASXWZ010000349.1:0-5966 GCA_036503375.1 Rhodanobacteraceae bacterium
TCGCGGAAATCGCCGCGGGTGCGATTGCGATGGGCCTGGGCGGCTACCTCGCCGCGCGCGGCGACGCCGAGCACTACGCCAAGGAACGCAATCGCGAGCGCTACGAAGTGAAGGCATTGCCACGCGAAGAGGAAGAGGAGATCGTCGGCATACTCTCGCGCTATGGACTGACGCGCGAGCAGTGCGCACCCATCCTCGTCGCGTTCCACCGCGATCACGAGGCCTGGGTCGATTTCATGATGCGCTACGAGCTGGGCCTGGAGCGCCCGGTGCCGGGTCGGGCGTTGCGCAGCGCATGCACTATCGGCGGCGCCTACGTGGTCGGCGGGCTGGTGCCGCTGATCCCGTACATGCTGACCGCGCAGCCGCGTACCGCCTTGTGGATTTCCGCAGTCGCCACGCTGATCGCGCTGGGCGTGTTCGGTGCGATCAAGGGCCGCTTCGTCGGCACCGGCGCGCGTCGCGGCGCGCTGCAGACGGTGGTCGTCGGCGGCATTGCGGCCTGCGTGGCCTATTTCCTGGCGAGCTGGGTGGCGACGATGTGAAAGGGAGCAAACCGGAGCCGGCGCGGACACCGGCCAACATGGAGATGAAATGAAACGGATTTCGATGGCGGGATGCATGCTTGTCTGGATGTCGTTGATTGTGGCCGGTGCACCGGCACCGCGCGCGCTCGAGCGGATGCCGACATCGCCGCTGCTGCATGTGCGCCACGTGTTCGTGATCGTGCTGGAGAACGAGCCCTTCGAGGTCACCTTCAGCAAGGAGTCGCTCGCACCTTACCTCTCGCGCGAGCTGACGCAGCAGGGCGCGTTGCTGTCGAACTATTACGCCATCGGCCATGACAGCCTCGACAATTACGTCGCGATGATCAGCGGGCAGGCGCCGAACGAGTCCACGCAGGACGACTGCCATGTCTTCAGCGAGTTCGTGCGCAGCAGGCCCGGGCGAGGTGAATACGGACAAGTGTCTGGGCAAGGCTGCGTCTATCCGCGTGACGTGAAGACGGTGGCCGACCAACTCGAAGTCGCCGGGTTCACCTGGAAGGGCTACATGGAAGACATGGGCGCCGAGCCCTCGCGCGAAGCCGCGGCGTGCGGGCACGCGCCGATCGGCACGACGGACGATACCAACCACGCGAGCGACGCGGATCAGTACGCTGACAAGCACGATCCGTTCGTATACTTTCACTCGATCATCGACGATCGCGCGCGCTGCGCGACGCACGTGGTCAACCTCGACGCGCTGAAGAACGATCTGGGGAGCGTCGAAACGACGCCCAACTTCTCCTTCATCACGCCCAATCTCTGCCATGACGGACATGATGCGCCGTGCGTCGACGGCAAGCCGGGTGGCCTGATTTCCGCCGACAGATTCCTGCGCGAGTGGGTGCCGCGAATCCTGGCCTCGCCCGCGTTCAAGCGGGACGGCTTGCTGGTCATTACCTTCGACGAGGGCACCGACGCATCGTCGTGTTGCGGCGAGCGGCCGCTGCCCGGCGGGCCGCGGCCCGGGCGCTCGGGTCCCGGTGGCGGGCGCATCGGCGCGGTGTTGCTCTCACCGATGATCGAGCCGGGCGCGGTTTCGAAAGTTGCATACAACCACTACTCGTTGCTGCGCAGCGTGGAAGACATCTTCGGCCTGCCGCATCTCGGTTACGCCGCCGCGCCGCGGGTGCGGAGTTTCGGGAAGGATGCATTTACGGCGCACTAGTTCCAGCTTCAAGCAGCGCTTCAACTCCTCCCCTTGAAGGGGAGGGCTTGTTCCTCTCATTGATCGTGCTCCCCTTGGCGGGGAGGTTTTTTATTTCTCCATCCGGAAATGCCTCGCCCTGCGCGCGATTACCTTCAGCCCTAGCTTGTCCGGCAGCAGCTTGAACAAGGTCCGTGTCAAACGATTGATGCGGCCGGGGATGTACACGATCTCGCCGTCCTCGACCGCACCCAGTCCTTCGCGCACCACACGTTCGGCGCCCATCCACATCCAGCCCGGCATTTTCGAAACCTTCTGGCGCGCGCCGGTGACGTCGTGGAATTCCGAATACGTGAAGCCCGGACACACCGCGCATACATTCACGCCCTGCGCGCGGTTTTCCAGCGCCAGCGACTGCGAAAACTTGACGAGATATGACTTTGCCGCCGCGTACAGCGTGTGCTTGGGCGTACCGGGCACGAGTCCCGCGAGCGAAGCGACATTGACGATGCGCCCGTAACCGCGTGCGCGCATTGCCGGCAGCAGGCGGTGGCACAGTTCGGTCGGCGCGATCATCAGTACGCCGATGAAATCGGCGTGCGTTCGCCAGTCGCTCGCCAGGAAATCTCCGGGCACGCCGTAACCGGCGTTGTTGACCAGGATGTCGACGTGCAACCCGCGGCGCGCGAGTTCTCCGGCGATCCGGATCGGCGCGTCCGCGCGCGAAAGATCGGCGGCAATCACCTGCGCATCGATGCCGTGCCGCGCGTGCAGTTCATCGGCCAGCGCGTGCAGGCGGTCTTCGCGCCGCGCTGTCAACACTAAATCGCAGCCCCGCGCCGCCAGCTCGCGCGCGAAGGCCGCGCCGATGCCGGATGAGGCGCCGGTCACGAGTGCGCGTGGCGTCTTGCCGTCTGGGGTTCGCATTGGATAGCCACCCTCGTTATTCTTCGCGTTCCCGGATGATGGACGAGCCTCATATGCGCCGCAAACTGGTCGCCGGAAACTGGAAGATGTACGGCACGCGCGAAAGCGCGCAGCAACTGGTCGACGCCGTCGTCGCCGGATTTCCGTCGCACTGCGATGTCGCCGTGTTTCCGCCTTTTCCGTATCTTGCGCCACTGATCGCGCAGCATGGCGCGAAGCTGGATTTCGGCGCGCAGGATTGCAGCGAGAACGATGATGGCGCGTACACCGGTGACGTTTCCGCGGCGATGCTGCAGGATGTCGGTTGCCGCTACGTGCTGGCCGGGCATTCCGAGCGCCGCCAGTACCACCACGAAGACGATGCGCAGATCGCCCGCAAGGTGGTCAAGGCGCTGGAGCACGGCCTCACGCCGGTGCTGTGCGTGGGCGAAAGCCTGGAGGAACACGACGCAGGCCATACCGCGCAGGTGGTGCGCCGCCAGCTCGGCAAGGTGATCGAGCACTGCGGCATCGCGGTGTTCGAAAGAGTGATCCTGGCCTACGAGCCGGTCTGGGCCATCGGCACCGGGCGCACCGCCAGTCCCGAAAAGGCGCAAACGGTGCACGCCCTGTTGCGTAGCCAACTGGCGCAGGCCGATGCTAAAATCGCCGATTCGACCCGCATCCTGTACGGCGGCAGCGTCAAGCCCGGCAATGCCGCGGAATTGTTCGCGCAACCGGACGTGGACGGCGGCCTGATCGGCGGCGCCTCCTTGAAAGCGGCCGATTTCCTCGCAATATGTGCGGCGGCGTGTTGAGCGTCGCGGGAAGCATCCATGCTGTTCACCATCTTCAGCGTTTTCTATGTCCTGATCGCGGCGGCGTTGACCGTGCTGATCCTGATCCAGCGCGGCGACGGCGCCAATGCGGGCGCGAGCTTCGGCGGCGGCGCCTCGGGCACGGTATTCGGTGCGCGCGGTTCTGCGAGTTTCCTCACGCGCGCAACCGCCGTACTGGCCGGATTGTTCTTCGTGCTGAGCCTGGCGATGGGCATTTACCTGAGTCGCACCGGTATGCAGCAGCCGAAGGCGGACCTCGGCGTGATGTCCGGCGTGGTCACGCCGACTCCGGCGTCTTCCCCGGCCGCGGCGACTTCGCCCGACGTGCATCCGCTGGCCAACCCGCCGCAGAAAGCGGTGCCGCAGGCGACGCAACCCGCGGCCCCGGCGAACAACAGCGAAGTGCCTCAGGCGAGCGAAGTTCCGCAGGCCACCGCGCCGGCGAAACCCAAGCCGAAAGCGGCGGGCAGTAGCGGACATTAAAATCAAACTCCACGCCCAGGTGGCGGAATTGGTAGACGCACTACCTTGAGGTGGTAGCGGGTAACTCCGTGGGGGTTCGAGTCCCCCCTTGGGCACCATATCGTTTACATTCACCCCGCTCCGGCGGGGTTTTTTGTTTTGCATAGGTCGGATGCGGACGGCTCAATCAAGTGGGAATTCGATGTCGAGAGTCCTGATCCAGCAATACCTGGCCGATCTCGCACGCTTGCGCCAGGTCGGCGGCACCCATCGCGAAAGCGTGGTGCGCGAGGCGTTCAAGGATCTGCTGAAGGGCTGGGCGCGCTCGCACGACCTCACCTTCGTGCCCGAATACGAAATCGAAACGCCCGCGAAAGAGCGCCGCTACGTCGACGGCGCGCTGCTGTACGGACTGCGGTTGCCGTTCGGCTACTGGGAAGCGAAGGACGAACGCGACGATCTCGACGCCGAGATCGAATTGAAGTTCAAGCGCGGCTATCCGCAGGACAACATCATCTTCGAGGATTCGCGCGAGGCGGTGCTGATCCAGAACCGGCGCGAGGTCATCCGCTGCGGCGTCGACGACATCGAAAGGCTGCAACGGCTGCTGGAACTGTTCTTCGGCTACGAACGACCGGAGATCGCGGAATTCCGCAAGGCGGTCGAACAGTTCAAAGCCGATCTTCCTGCCGTGTGCGATGCGCTGCGCGGCATGATCGAGCAGGCTTACGCGGACAACGCCACGTTCCGCGCCGCCGCCGACAAGTTCCTGAAGCAGGCCCAGGAGACGATCAACCCCTCGCTTGGCGAGGCGGACGTGCGCGAAATCCTGATCCAGCACATCCTCACCGAGGAAATTTTCGCGCTGGTGTTCCCCGGCACCAATTATCACGAGGACAACAACATCGCGCGCGAGCTGTACAAGCTGGAGCACACGTTCTTCACCGGCAACACCAAACACCAGACGCTGCGCGCACTGGAGCCCTACTACGCGGCGATCCGCCGCAGCGCGGCGCAGATCAGCAGCCACCACGAGAAGCAGACTTTCCTCAAAGTCGTCTACGAGAATTTCTACAAGGTCTACAACCCGAAGGCTGCCGACCGCCTCGGCGTGGTCTACACGCCGAACGAGATCGTTCGCTTCATGATCGATTCGGCCGACTGGCTGTGCGAAAAGCATTTCGGCCGGAATTTGATCGACCGCGACGTCGAAATCCTCGATCCCGCCGCCGGCACCGGCACCTTCATCACCGAAATGCTGGAGCACTTCCGCGGACAGCCGGCCAAGTTGAAGCACAAGTATCTGGAAGAACTGCACGCCAACGAGGTGGCGATCCTGCCCTATTACGTCGCCAACTTGAATATCGAGGCGACATACGCCGCGATCAGCGGCGAGTATCTGGAATATCCCAATCTCTGCTTCGTGGATACGCTGGACAACGTGGCCGGCCTGCGCCGCTACACCGGCCAGCAGATCGCCGATCTGTTCGGCATGGGCGAGGAAAACGTCGAGCGCATCAAGCGCCAGAACCGCCGCAAGATCAGCGTGGTGATCGGCAATCCGCCCTACAACGCCAACCAGGCCAACGAGAACGACAACAACAAGAATCGCGAATATCCCGACATCGACGCGCGCATCAAGGACACCTACATCAAGGCCTCCACCGCGCAGAAGACCAAGCTCTACGACATGTACGCGCGCTTCTTCCGCTGGGCGAGCGACCGGATCGCCGAGAATGGCGTGGTGGCGTTCGTCAGCAACTCGTCGTTTATCGATGCGCGCACGTTCGACGGCTTCCGCGCGTGTCTCGAAAAAGAGTTCAACGAAGTCTGGATCATTGACCTCAAAGGCAATGCGCGCACGAGCGGCGAACGCCGCCGCCGCGAAGGCGGCAACATCTTCGATGACAAAATCCGGGTCGGCATCGCGGTGTGGTTCTGTGTCAAGAAACACGGGACGCATGGCCTGCGCATTTTCTACGATGCCGCGCGTGATTATGCGAAGTCCGAAGAAAAGCGCGACTTCCTGACGTCGACTGCATTGCGCGAGCGGCGCATGGCGGAAAT
>DASXWZ010000350.1:0-1920 GCA_036503375.1 Rhodanobacteraceae bacterium
TAGTGGCGGCGATCATCACGGGATTGGTCGTCACGCATTGGCTGATGCGCAATCGCACGCTGGAATCGGTGCTGGCGCGCGCGCCGGGAGCGGTGCTGTCGTGCACGTGGGCGGTGATGGCGTTCGCGATCATCGCGACGCAAGGCAACGGCAATGCGTTTATCTATTTCCAGTTTTAAATCGATCGGTTCTGAATCGGCCAATTTTGAATCGGCCGGTTCCGAGCTGATCGCCGGGCACTCCGCGAGCGCCGAAGCGCGCATTGCGATGCGCCCCGGCCTGCGGCTGACGGCAGCCGATCGACCGGGCCAGGCGCAACCGGTACCGGAGCGTGACATTCCCGATCGCCGCTGGGGCGCGATCATGCTGGCCGCGCTGATGATGACCGTGTCGATGCTCGGCGCATGGGAATGGCATTGGCGCTCGTTCGGCGTCCAGCCGAGCATCGCCAACAGCGATGCGCTGTGGGCGACGCAACGCCGTCGCATCGACAATGGGGGCGGCGACGGCGCGACGGTACTGATCGGTTCGTCGCGCATGCTGTTCGACCTGCAACTGCCGGTCTGGCAGAAGCTCTCCGGTCAGCGTCCGATCCAGCTCGCGCTGGAAGGCACATCGCCGATGTTCGCGCTGGAGGATCTGGCCGACGATCCGAACTTCAGGAACGGACGTCTGCTGGTCGATGTGGTGCCGGATATTTTCTTTACCGGCTTCGCGATACGCGGCAAGGTGCTCGACTACACGCGCAAGCAGTCGCCTTCGCAGCGCATCGGCCAATGGCTCTCCATGCATTTCGTGGAACCCTATCTGGCCTTCGACGATCCCGATTACGCGTTGCCGACCGTGCTGGCGCGGCAGGAATGGTGGCCGGTGCGTCCGGGAATGCATCCACGCAAACCGGTGCGCAAGCTGCTGACGGTGGTCGACGAGGATCGCGCCGCCCACATCTGGGACAAGCTGGAGAAGGACCCGTCCTACGCCGCGCTGGCGCAAAGCATCTGGGCGCAACACCTCGCGCCGTCTCCGGACGATCCGACGCCCGCGCAGTTGCAGAAAATGATCGGCGAGCAGATCGATCGCGCATCCGTTGCGGTCGCCAAACTGCGCAAGCGCAACGTGCAGGTGATCTTCGTACGCACGCCCAGCGGCGGCGGCTATCTCGCCGCGGAAGACAAGATTTTTCCGCGCGCCAAGACCTGGGACGTGCTGCTGGCGAGAACCGGCGCGCCCGGCGTGCACTTCCAGGATTATCCGGAATTGCAGGGCTTCTGGTTGCCCGAATGGTCGCATCTCGCCGCGCGGGACGCGGTGCGTTTCACCGGCGCCCTGTATGCGATCATCGAGCGCGACGTCGAACGCCACGCGACCCGGATCGCAAAGGCGACCACGACGACGTCGAAGCCGAGGTAATCGTGACGAAGCCGACGGAGCGGCGCGTCAAATCACCCGAAGGTCAAGGCACGCTGGACGGATTCGATGCTCGTCCGCCGAGCGACCGCCTGTTCTTCGCGGTACATCCGGATTCGCAAACCGCAGGGCGGATCATCGCCGTGTCCGAAGCGCTGCGCACGAAACACGGGTTGCGGGGGAAAACCATTCCCGCCGAGCGCCTGCACGTCACGCTCCATCACCTTGGCGACTACCGTGGCCTGCCGGAAGCGGTGATCGCTGCCGCCGGCGCCGCGGCCGCGCAGATCGCGATGCCGCCGCTCGAGGTCCGTTTCGATCGCGTGGCGAGCTTCGGCGGTGGCACACGCGCGCGACCGTGCGTGCTGCGCAGCGAAGCGGCGGACGCGAATCCCGCGCTGCTCGCGTTGCAGAGCGAACTGGGTGCGCACCTGCGCGATGCAGGACTGGGCAGGCACATCGAGCAGCGCTTCACGCCGCATGTGACCTTGCTGTACGACGAGCGCGGCATGG
>DASXWZ010000351.1:0-2792 GCA_036503375.1 Rhodanobacteraceae bacterium
CACGCTCGCGGACCCGCAGGCAGAAATCGATGTCGTTGAACGCGACCGGCAACTGCTCCTCCAGACCGCCGACATCCTCGAAGACTTCGCGCCGTAACAGCAAGCAGGCACCCGTCACGGCCGAGAGATTCTGCGCCACAAGCCCGCGTGCGCTGTACCCGCGATAGCCGCGCGGCATTTTGCCGTGGATGTGCCCGGCCACGCCAAGTATCCCCAGCAACACGCCAGCGTGCTGGATGGTGTCGTCCGGGTAGTACAACATCGCGCCGACCGCACCGGTATCGGCGCGAAGGGCGAACCCGGACATCTCTTCCAGCCAGTCCGGCGTGATGACCTCGATGTCGTTGTTGACCAGGCCGAGCAACTGCCCGTCGCATTTGCGTGCGGCCCAGTTGTTGATGGCGGAATAATTGAACGGCGCGTCGTAGCGCAGCACCCGCACGCGCTCGCGCCCCTCCAGCCCGCGCAGGTATGCGAGCGCGTCGGCATCGCGGGACTGGTTGTCCACCACCACCAACTCGAAATCCGGATAGGTGGACTTTGCGAGGATGCTCTCCAGACAAATCCGCAACAGATCCGCACGATCCCGCGTGGGAACGATCAGGCTGATCTTCGGCGCGGGGGCCGGTATGGGCCAACGAACTCGGTGCAGCGCGTGGGACGGACCGACGCTGTCGACCCGGGCGTCGACACCGATGCGCTGCAGGTGCTCGGTCAGCGCGCGCCTTCCCGTCGACGTTGCATCATCGTCGACCTCGCGTACCGACGTGGCCGACGCTTCGACGGCGCGATGGTGGTAGAGGATCTCGGCGACGTGATGAATTCTCTGCAGCCCCGCCTTTTCGCTGCAACGCAGGATCAGGTCGTAATCGTGGCTGCCCTCGAAAGCGGCGCGGAAACCGCCGACCCCGCGCGCCAGCGTTGTGCGGATCGCGGTGAGATGGCGGATGTAGTTCCGGCTGCGCAGCAGGTCCGGATTCCAGTCCGGCTTGAAGTCGGGATCGAAACGCTTGCCATCCGCGTCGATCCTGTCTTCATCCGAATACAGGATCGCGAGCTCCGGATCGGCGGCGACCGCTTCTGCCATCCGCAGCAGCGCGTGCGGGCGCAATTCGTCGCGAGGATCGAGCAGCGCGACGAACTCGCCGCGCGCCATCGTCAGCGCGGTTTCGCACGCTTCGGCGATGCTGGCGTTGCGCTCGCGGCTGCCGACGCGGATGCGCGGATCGCGGCGCGCATACTCCGCGAGTATGGAAGCGACGTGCAGCGTCGACGAAGCGTCGACAACGCACAACTCCCACTGTGTCCAGGCCTGTTCCAGCACGCTGTCGAGGCAGCGACGCAGCCAGCGATCGGGCGTATCATGCACCGGCAACAGCACCGAGATCAGCGGTCCGCGATCGGCCAGCGCCAGCGCCCGCCGTTCGAACGCCGCGAGCGCGGCTTGGCTGAAGGTGTCGTATCTGCGCGCCCAGAGGTCGTACTCGCTGAAGCCCCGCGGCCGCATGCGCCGCCGGTAGTCGGCGTACAGCTCATGGGTGGCAGGCTTCAGCCCTTCTTTCGCCACGTCACGTGCCCACGCGATCGCACGTCCGGCGTAGCCGGGTGCCTGCGCATCCGCGCGCGGCCCGCCCAGCATCGCGTGCAAGGCGCGCAATCGCGATACGCGCCGCAAAGTGAAATCGCGCATGCGAAAACGCGTTTCGAAGACGCCGGGATAGAACTCCAGTGAATCGACCCGGTCGAAAAACATCAGCAACGTGGCGATGCGTCCGGCGGCATCGGGCAGGGGCAACATCAATTCGACGCTCGTCAGCGGCGACTGGTTGCCATAGCGCGGATACACGCTCGGCAACAACCCGCGGACCTCCGCAACCTCCAGCCGTCCCCGCAACTCATACCAGCCCGCGGCGAGCGGCTGCCCCAGCGCACGCGGACCAAAAGCAAAGCAGGGGTTTGCACCCGTCGCTTCCCAGCTGCCACCGCCCGGTTCGGGCAACCAGTGCAACTGATCGTTCGGCTCGAGCTCGATCCAGACGGCATGTTCCCGCGGGTTCGCAAGAACTCGCCAGCGATTGCCGGCCTGCTCAAGCCGCTCGTCTTTGTGCACCCGTAACTTCCTTCGCAGTCCAAGCCATGCGAGATCAAAATTGCCGGATCCGGGGCAGCTCGCCACGCCGCTCCATTCCGCTGGAAAAGCCGGCATCCTAGCGAATACAGCGGCCGCACGCGACGGACGGACGGACGACGCAGACATCAATGGCGAAGGTTGGTGCAGAAGTGCGGCGACGGCCGCACCGCGGCGGATGCCTTTGTCATCCGCCTGGCGAAAGCGCTGAAAGATCGAGGTCGATGTAATCGAGGCAAACGGCATCCGCGCCCGAACGCATCAGGCGCGTCAGCGCACTGCGATCACGCAGGTTCACCGACCACGCAGCCGCCAGCAGCCCGCGGGAAGACGAGTCTCGCACGCGTTCGGGCGTGCAGTCGCGCCAGTACATGAACCAGGCGTCCCCGCCCGCCGCGGCGATCGCCTCCGGATAACCATCGGCGAAACGGCGCGGATCGAATCCCGCGAACCACGGCGCGTCGCCCTGCGCGTGCAGCGCGCGCAACGCATCGAGGTACGGGCCGGAAGGCGGAAGGTCCTCGCCCGGCGGCGGCCCTGCTCCATACCAGCTCAGCGGCGGGGTCGTGAACCAGGTGGCCAGAGCCGGCCGGCGCCGCCGCACTTCCATGAGCGCACCCCAGTCGAAAGAACACAGCGCCGCGCGACCTGCGAATCCTTCGTC
>DASXWZ010000352.1:0-9084 GCA_036503375.1 Rhodanobacteraceae bacterium
AAACGGTGCTCTACTCATTCCCCAAGCCTGCGCAGGGCTCGCAATTCGGCGGTCCGCTCGCCAGCGTCACCTTCGATGGCGCAGGCCAGCTCTTCGGCACCACTGGGCTCGACGACGCCTGCGGCGGCGTCAACTATGGCAGCGTTTTCCGGTTGAAGCGCATCGGCGCAACCTGGAGGGAGCAGGACATCCACGAGTTCTGCGGGATCGACGGATCCGCTCCCGGCTACGGCGCGCTGGTGCTCGAACCCGCCGGAAATTTCTACGGCACCACCATGGCGCAGGGCGGGGACGGCCATCTTGGAGTCGTATATGAGCTGAGTCCCGCGGTTGGAGGCAACTGGACTTTCAACGTCCTCCACGACTTTACCTTCGATGAGGGCGGTCAGCCTCAGGGTGGCGTCACGCTCGATTCTTTCGGCAATCTGTTCGGCACGGAATTCGCTGGTGGATTGTCGCTGCATGGTGCCGTCTACGAACTGTCGCTGGCGGACGGCACGTGGAATTTGAACGTGCTGTATGAATTCACCGGCGGAGGATCGGATGGAACAGGTCCGTGGGCACCTCCGGTCTTTGATTCCGTCGGCAACCTGTTCGGCACGACCCAAGGCGGCGGGCAAGCCGCGTTCTGCGACAACTGCGGAGTCGTATACGAGCTCGCGCCGCAAGGCGAAGGCCAATGGAAGGAATCCGTGGTCTACACCTTTGGCAGCCAGCCGGGCATTGCCGACGGCGCCGATCCGATCGCCGGGCTGATCCGCGCCGCAGACGGCAACTTCTACGGCGCAGCCGACGAAGGCGGCGACAGCTCTTGCAATTGCGGCGTGGTGTACGAGTTCAAACCGTAGCTTCGCTGCCGCTGGTCGCGACGTACCCGTGGCACATCGAAGTACGTGGGAATCATCGCCACATCGACGTGATGCAGCGCCGGGAGAACGAGGTGTTGCCGCTGGAAACGCCGTCGGAGTTACAAAATGAACCTGACCCATTTCCTCGGAATACGCCGACACGGCAGACAAGTTGGCCAAGCTACTGAAGAAATACGTACGCGAGCCAGAAAGCGGGCCCGGGAGGAAGCCAAAAAGTCCAACGGAAGCGTTCGAGATGATTGTTAGCAGAAGCAATCCGCGACGAACCGACGCAGCGGAGTAGGGCGGGTGAAATCCGCCCTCTAGTTAGAATGTGCAAGCGACAGGTGGGTTGTCAAAAGGCGGGATCCGCTTCGCTGCTCCCGCTCTACACTTGCTGTTGAACGCGCAATCTGCCGTCTTGCAGCGTGCGGATTGCGCCAGCCGCGATCTTCCCACTCGACCCAGGCCGCGGCAAGTCGATACGGTGGCAGCGCACGACCCCACGCTGCCGCCGTCACGGCGAAATCGAGAACGTCATTGCGTCGAAGTCGAATACCACCGCGGAATAAGCGGCGAGTACGTCCTCACCAAGCCGCGCGGCTTCTCCGGTTTCTGGTTGCGCGGCGATGTCGAGATTCTTGAGCACCAGCGCCTGATCCGCCAGGCGCAGATCGGCTCGCGGAACGCGGCGAACCTCCTGTTCCACCACGCCGCCGACACCTCCGATCTTGCGTTTCGCCTTGACGATGCTCGAGCGCTCAGCATCGGAAAGCAGAGACGAGCCGCTTTCATAGAGATAGCTGACATCGGAGCCACTGTCGAATTGTGCCGCGCGCCGGCCGCCCGGGCCCTCGAGCGGTACGGCGATACCGGTCGGGTGCCAGATCATCGGCACAGCATCGGGAAAGGATGCAGGCGCGGCGCTGCCGAGCGCCAGCCACTTGTCGTGGTCGAGCCACGCGACGCGGCCGAAATCGGCCAAGGCGTAAACGCTGAGGATGAAGGGCAGCGAGACGGTCTCCTTGCCGCTGCGGATCGTGAGCCGCGCGTCCGGCAGGACGAGCACGGGAATATTTTCCACCGTCGCTTCGCCGATCGTCACCTCGGGAATGAGTCCAATCTGGCCGGAAACCGCTGACGTGGTGCTGCCGACATTGCGCGAGGCGCCAAGCATCTTCACGTGCGCGGCGGTCGCCACGCTCTGCATCATCACCGAGATTTCCGCGCCGGTATCGGCAATCGCCGTACCGGCGTAGCCGCTCGCCCTCACCGGCACGTGCACGCCTTTCGTCACGGGTACGCGGGCCGAACCATGCGCATGTGGCGCGGGCTGTTCCGCGACCAGCTTGACGATGGCAAGGGTATTCGCATCGCCGCCTTTCGGATCGAGCGCAACGGCTTTCTCGCAATCCGGAATGGCCTTGGCGTATTGCGCGGTGTGGAATTCAAAACCGCAGAGGAATGACCAGCCATCACCGGCATTCGCCGGTGCCGGCATCCGGTTCAATCGCGTGCGCAAATTTTTCACTGCATCCGCGTTGCCCGACCACGCATCGAGATAGAGCACGGTGTCCGCATCGATTCCCGTGCGCGGCGCAAAAAAGTCGGGTGTTTCGACCGCATGAGCCGGTGCAACGGCTGCCCACGAGACGAATGCGACGAGAAGGCTGGCGAACTTGTGCATGCCGAAGTCCGGAATGGCTGTATTCCTTCGCGATGTTCCCGTCCGCCCAGGCGAGCCGCAAGTCGGAACCGGGTTTCTCGGGTTCTTCAATTCACTTTGATGGGCACGAAGTAGTTCGGCACGATGACCTTGGTACGTGGCGACGCGGCGTGGATCTCGTTGGTGAATACACCGACTTCCTTCAGGACTTCGGCGCGTGGCTTGAACCCATAATCGTCCCAATGGGTCGGAAACACGACCGGCGGATTGCCGAGATCGCGCATCAGCCGGCCGGCATAGTCGTATATCTGATTGCGGTCGCGGCCGGCGCCGACGATCGCGATGTCAGGGCGCAAACCCGTGATCTCCCTTTCGATGTAGTTCATCGAGCCCATGATGAAGATCTGGTGGCCCGCGATCCGTAGAAGATAGATCAGCGTTCCGCCGTCTGCATAATCGGATTCGTGCAGTGGTGCCTTGAGACCAGCGGGTGTTTTGTCTGCCCAGAAGCCATCGTTGTAGCGCTTGTTCCAGAGTGCGGTGTGGAGGCTGGGTATCACCTCCAGCGAGAAACCGTCGAACTGGAAATCCTCGCCGCCGCGGACCACGATGAGCGGCTGTTTCTTCACGAGAGCCGGATTGAAATTCCTGGCCGTGAAGGTGTCTCCGACGCCATGGGCTCTCGCGATATTGGCGGCGCTTTCGGTGCAGATGATGACGGCGCCCGTCTTCCTCGAAATATAGGGCGCGTCCAGCATGTGATCGTCATGGCCGTGCGTGATGAGGATGTAGTCCGCCTTGTGGATTCTGGCATCGATGCCGGCCTTGTCCGGCTCTGCGATCGGATCGTCGGTGGTGATCTGGGTTTTGTTTCCGCCGTTCCGGAACTCGCTGATGTAGGGGTCCACAAGAATCACGGTCTTTCCGTCCGTGATCTGCCAACCGGCGTTGCCGAGATACGTCAGTTCGACGGGATGTCGCGCCTTTGACGCAGCGGCAAAAGAGGAAAGCGAAGTGAGGGCCAGTGCGGCCATGACCAATACGCGAGCAGTCAAGCGACGTCGATTGAGCATTTCTGATCCTTGATCCAGGTCGGTGCCGATCGAATCGGATTGGTGGATCCAAAGTTTTTCATTGGCCTTTGCATTCTTGAAAAGCCCACGTGCGGCAACCTCCTGCCGCGTGCTGGATGTCGGCAACTCATCGCACCGGCTTTTCCGGCACGCAGTTCGGCGCCTTCCCGGGATAGCCGCTGGCTGCGAGCAGCTTGTGGAAGTCCGTTACTTGTAGAAGCGCGGTGAGCGCTTGGTGTTTGTCGGCGGCTTGGTGGTAGTAAGTCTGCGCAATGCGATAGCCGAGCCAGTAACCCATGTCCGGCGGCCAGTCGGTCGCAGGATGGTGGTCGAACAGCCAGGGCGAGGTCTGGACCTTGTCCTGTTCCTTCGCGAACCGTTCGTACAGCGCCCGCTCGTGCGGACAGCCGTATTGCCAGCGGTCGGTCATCTGCCGCACGTCCGGCTGCTGGATCACCAATGAGGCGATGAAATCCGCCGTGCCTTCATTGATCACCTGTTGCAGCAGCGTGCTCTGGTCGCCGGTTTCGTAGGCCTGGTTGAAATGGATGGTTTCGTGCACCGCGGAGAAAGGCACGTAAGCCGGCGCCACCCTGGTGTACTCGTAAGGCGTGCCGGGCGGCGTCGCGAACACGTCCGCCGCGAGGATGATGCCGTTGGGCGAATTCATCCCGGCGCCGCGCTGCGGGCCGACCACGAAATACACGTGCGCGGGCAGTTTGATTCCGGGATACAGCGCAGCGAGCTTGCGGAATGCCACCTGGATAACCGGCTTCTGCCCGACCACTTCATCGATGTACGGCCGCAGCTTCGCGTACTCGGCGCGATGCTGCTCCACGTGCTCTGCCAATGATTCCGGAGTCACGTGCCGCTGCGTGTCGAAATCCTTCAAGCCCTGGCTCGCGCGATCGAAGTATTCCTTGCGAAAGATTTCGACGCGCTTCGCTTCAGGTGCCTTGGCCGCATCGTCGAACGCCTGCCAGAAGTGCGCGACATCCGTGGTTACGACTTCGGCCTTGCCCGGGTCGGTGGTCGTCGTGGTGAAACCGCAAAGGCACATCGCCAGCGCGGAAATCATGGCGCACATGCCTGCGCGGCCGCTCGAACGGATCATGGGTGTTCCCTGTGTCGGCGCGACGCCACATGGTGCCACAAGCGCGTTGCATCTTCGCGGCAGCATGAGGCCCTCATTGCGACGGAGAGCTGCTCCGCCGCGTGATCAACCCTCCTCGGGATCCCGCCGCGGTTGGCTCAGATCCACACGTCGTTCTGCGCCGTCCTGTCGCCGGCCTCGTCGCCGGTGTTGAGCACGCCGCGCGGCTCGATCAGCATCAGCTTGACCTCGCCGTCGGCGAACGGCTTGTGCTCGACGCCCCTCGGGATCACGAACATTTCGCCGGCTGCGAGATTCACGGCGCCATCGCGAAAGTCGATGCGGAGCCGGCCTTCGAGGACGATGAAGGTTTCGTCGGTGTCCTTGTGGTCGTGCCAGATGAAATCGCCCTCCAGCCGCACGACCTTGAACTGGTAATCGTTCATCTCGGCAATGACTTTCGGCTGCCATTGCTCGCTGAAAAGAGAAAACTTCTGCTGGAAGTTGATGGCCTGATATTTCATCGCTTGCTCCGTTTGCCACCTGGCAGCCCGGATGGAGTGAAACGGAATCCGGATCGATCGCGTGAAGTGTCCCGCATTTCGCTCCGTTTCATCCGGGCTACCATGCCAGCGGGGCTCAGCCGGCGATCGGTTTCTCCATCCGAACGCATGCGATCTGCACGCCCGCACTGGTGGTGTAGATGCCCTCCGAGATCGATTCGTATCCGGCGGCGGCATAGAACGGCACCGCGTTCAACGATGCATTGACGCGCAGCACTCGCAGCCCGCACCCGATGGCGACGCCTTCGATGTGCGCCAGAAGCTGCCGGCCCAGGCCGCGCCGGCCGTCCTCCGGCGCGACGAAAACCGCATCTATCAAGGAGTCCGACGCCTTGAGCGCCGCGAAACCGGCGATGCTCGCACCTGCGATGCCAACGACGACGTATTCGTCTTCGATCCTGCGGCCGAAGGTTTCGGGCAGCGGCGTGGCGGCCCAGCGTTCCAGCATCTCGACGGGATAGTGGCTGCGGCACGTTTGACGGATGGCGTCGCATCGCACGGTCCACATCGCGGCCGCGTCGTCGGCGGTCGCGCGGCGGAGCGAGAACGTGGCGATCGCCATCGACGGACTGCGGCCGGATGTCAGCGACTCGATGCCGCCGCGCGCGCGAACAGCCATGCCGACACGGCGAACAGCGCGACGAAGAACCCGTTGAGGATCAGGATACCGAGCCATCCCGGCGGCTCGCTGGCGCCCAAGCCGCCGACCAGCGCGATCGCCGCGACCACTGCCTGCGCAAGCGCCGTGGCGAGCAACGCGCGCGACATTCCGCTCGCCCGGCCGCGCGCGGCCAGTGCGCCGACGATCTCGATCGCGATCACGCCGGCATACATCAAATTGGCCGGATTGTTTTCCGAACCGATCAGTCCGACCGCGAGATTGCCCCACACCAGCATCAGCGCCGCGGCCACCGCGAGCGCGGCGGCCAGCCGATAGGTGATGTTGCCCGCCTTCCTTGTCAGCAGCACGAACGACAGCCCCGCGCCGAACAACATCGCGCCCGCGACCGCGAAATCCAGGCCGGTCCATTGCACCTCGCCCGTAAACCGCATCGCCACCAGCGGCACCAGCAACAACAACACCGTCGCAATCGCAACGTGGACGACAGATTTCAGCGTGGCATTCATGGCGGTCGTTTGCATGGGCTTGCCTCCTTGGTGCGGATGGACTTTGCCGTCGGATTCTGTCGCTTTGTGGGCCGTGGAGTGTCCTTGTCCTGATCTTCGACCGCCGCACGCGTCCGGTCAATCCTGCTTCGCGCCCTCGCGCCGCTGCGCGACGTGCCAGAGCACGCCGGCGGGATCGGTGACGTAGGCGACGCGCAGGCCCCAAGGTTGCATCGCCGGTTCGCGCGGCACGGGCACGCCGAAGTTGCGCGGCAGGTCGAGCGACTCGATGTGCGCCCACCACGCATCGAGATCGTCGACCATCAACTGCATCATGGAATTTCCGGCCCAGCCCTCCTCGTAATGCCGTTGCAGGATGAAACCGCCAAAGCCGGCATTGAAAATCGCGACGTCGCCGTCGAGGACCTTCTCGAAACCCAGCGCTTCGTAGAAGCGTTTCGAGAGGTCGAAATCCTTCGTCGGGACGAATGGACGGATCAGCTCGGTTCCCGCGGGAATTTGATTCACTTCACTACTCCAGATCCGGACTTTTTCCGATGCGCATCATTCGCACGCCAGCGGACGCGTCGCCGGTCGCCTGCCCGTCGCGACCACCAGCGCGATGCCGCCCAGGATCGCGACGGAGGTGATGAACAGGCGCAAGGTCAGCGGCTCGCCGAGGAAGAGTATCCCGCCGAGCGCCGCGAGGATGGGAACACTCAATTGCACGCTCGCGGCGGTAGTGGATTTCAGCGCCGGCAGCGCCGTGTACCAGATCGCGTAGCCTACGCCGGAAGCCAAAGCGCCGGAAACCATCGCATAGCCGAAGCCGGCAGGGTCGAACGAAGCGCGGGCCGACAAGGCCATGCTCAATGCGAGCGCCATCGGTACGGTGCGCGCGAAATTTCCTGCGGTGACCTGCAGCGGATCGCCGCCGCGCCTGCCGCGCAGTGAATAGATGCCCCACGCAACGCCCGCGCCGAGCATCAGCAATGCGCCGGCCAATGGCGGCGCGGACAATCCCGGCAACAGCAATCCGACCAGCCCGGCACACGCGAGCAACAGGCCGACGATCTGGAATATCCGCAGGCGTTCGCCTGTCGCAATCCCGTAACCGATCATGGTGGTTTGCACCGCGCCGAACAGCAGCAGCGCGCCCGCGGCCGCGGTCAGGTGCAGATAGGAAAACGAAAAGCCCGCGGCGTACGCAAACAGCGCCAGTGCAGACAGCCAGTCGCCGCGACCCGCACGCGCGCCGCGCGTCCGCACCAGCAACCACAACACGACGGCGCCGGACACCAACCGCGCCGTCGTGAAACCCGCCGCATCGATGTGAGTATGCGCCAGCGCGGCGCGGCACAACAGCGAATTGCCCGCAAAGGCGACGAGCGCCAGCACCGTGCAGATCGTCACGCGCAAACCGGGCATGTCCTTCCCCGCGTCGCGACCAACGGTTTATTTTTCAACAGTAACGACATGCGCCTGGATCTTTCCGTCCACTGCATGCGCGCCAAACTTTTGAGCGATTGCGGCAGCGGCGACGGCGGTGGCTTCTTCGAGGCGTGATCCGCCCCGTATCTCGATCTCGTTCCGGAGCGGGGTTCCCTGGCAGTACGCGAGGGCAGGCACGCTAGCGGACCCGGCGCGGCTGCGCGCCGGCACTGTCACGATGTCGGGCGATCTCGTGAATCCGCCGGCGGCGAGATCGCGCATGATCGTCGCTCGATCGTGGTATACATGCGGAGTCCGTACGAGGAAACGGGGCGGATCTTCGGGGAACATCGTTGCCAATGCCGCCGTGATGACATCCGCAAATTCGTTTTCCGAAATGCGGTCCCAGGCATTGAACAGGAAAACGCCGCCCGGTTTCAGAACGCGGCGTGCTTCGGAGTATGCCCTGGGTTTGTCGGGGAAGAACATCGCACCGAACTGGCACACCACCGCATCGAATTCGCCGTCGCCAAAGGGCAGGGCAAGGGCGTCTGCCTGTCGCCACTGCACCGGCCGCGCAGTTCCTGTTGCCGCCGCCTGGTCCAGCATGGCCTGGTTCAAATCCGTGGCGATGATCTCCGCATCGGCCAGCGTTGCCAGCGCGCGCGTCACCACGCCCGTGCCTGCGGCGACTTCGAGTATCCGCGGCGTGTTCATCGAGCCCAGCCGCGCCTTCAGGTCGGCCGCGTAGGGCTCGAAGATCAAGGGAACGAGATGGGTTTCGTACAGTTCCGGGATCGAGCCGGCGAAAACCTTGTCGAGATCTGCCATGCCTCATCCCCGGACCGGTTCGGTGCTTCCCGCGGTGGATTTCATTTACGCATCCGGCGCGGGAACGTGCCGAAAGACTCGTTGAACCATCTTGCGATCCTTGTCATCGGCGACGGCCGCGATCGCGCGGGTCGCAAGCGAACAAGACTGGACGTGCAGTTCGGTGTTCCCGGCAGTGGCCGCCGCGTATGCGTGGACGGCGTGTACGAAGGCAAGCTCCCAGTCCGGCGTGTCCGCCCTCGCCAGAAAGTAGGCGCGCATTTCTTCCGCGAACGCCAGCGCGCTGGCGCCAAGCCCCACATGCGCGTGCGCGCAGGCCAGCAGCATGAGCGCGCGCATGCGATTCAGTTCGTTGCCCACCTGCTGCCAGTGCCACGCCGCAGCGTGCGCGGCATCGAGTACCTGCTTGCGGTCCACTTCCGCGGACGGGAGTTCTACCAGCGTCCAAGCCTGATTGTTCGCGCTCGCGCCG
>DASXWZ010000353.1:0-8765 GCA_036503375.1 Rhodanobacteraceae bacterium
CCGTAGTGATCGGAGAAGAAGTTGAGATATATCGCGAGCGCGAGCAAGACTGTGGTGCGCCAGGGTGGATGGTGCGTGAAGCGGAACTCGAACAGCCGCCACGCGCGCGCGATGTAGCTCCCCACCGAGGCGTACATGAAGCCGGTGAACAACGGCACGCCGGCGATGTGCAGCAGCGATGGCCCCGGATAGACCCACGAGCCGGTCGCGGTCTTGAAGATCTCCATCGCCGTGCCGGTGGCATGGAACAGCACGATCACCGCGGCCTCGCGCTTGGTTTCAAGATGCAGGCCCAGCAAGGCGATCTGGATGGCGATCGCGGCCAGGGTGACGAAGTCGTAGCGTGCCAGCGGCGCATGCGCCGGCCAGAACCTCCAGGTTGCGATCAGCAGGGCCAGCATCAATGCACCGAACAGGCAGGCCCAGGCCTGCTTGATGCCGAACCAGAACAGTTCGTGCGCGAAAACGGCTACACGCCCACGCCGCGATGCGTATCGGCCGAGCCAGCGATCCCAGCGGTGCCAGCTTCGCCGTGATGGTGCGTTGATCTCGATGCCCGCCCGCGTGTTCATCCGCTTGCGCTCCCTGGCCCGCCGGGAATGTGACGGGGAAACCGGCCCACGATCTCGCACGAATCTGGCGATTCGGAGGCGGCACGACCTGCGCGCTGGCATCGCCTCGCGAGGCCGGCAATAATGCGCGGTTCGATTCAGACGCAGGCCATATCGCGATGCAGTACATCTACACCATGATCGGCGTGTCCAAGGTCGTCCCGCCCAAGCGCGAGATCATCAAGGACATTTCGCTGTCGTTCTTCCCGGGCGCCAAGATCGGCCTGCTCGGATTGAACGGCGCGGGCAAGTCCACCGTGCTGCGGATCATGGCCGGCGTGGACACCGAGTTCAATGGCGAGGCGCGCCCGCAGCCGGGCATCCAGATCGGCTATCTGGCGCAGGAACCGCAGCTCGATCCGGGCAAGACCGTGCGCGAATCGGTCGAGGAAGGCCTGTCGGAAATCCTCGACGCGCAGAAGAAGCTCGACGAAGTCTATGCCGCCTACGCCGAGGAAGGCGCGGATTTCGACAAGCTCGCCGCCGAGCAGCAACGATTGGAAAACATCCTCGCCGCGGGCGACGCTCACACCGTCGAGCGGCAACTGGAAGTCGCGGCCGACGCGCTGCGCCTGCCACCGTGGGACGCGAGGATCGCCACGTTGTCCGGCGGCGAGAAACGGCGTGTCGCGTTGTGCCGATTGCTCCTGTCGAAACCCGACATGCTGCTGCTGGACGAGCCGACCAACCATCTCGATGCCGAATCGGTGGAATGGCTGGAACATTTTCTTGCGGCCTTCCCCGGCACCGTGGTCGCGGTGACGCACGACCGCTACTTCCTCGACAACGCGGCCGAATGGATCCTGGAGCTCGATCGCGGCCGCGGCATTCCCTGGAAGGGCAATTATTCCTCTTGGCTGGAGCAGAAGGACGAGCGGCTGAAGCAGGAAGCATCCAGCGAAAAGGCGCGCCAGAAGGCGATCGCGCGCGAGCTGGAATGGGCGCGGCAGAACGCCAGGGGCGGCCGCAGCAAGGGCAAGGCGCGTCTGGCGCGGCTGGAGGAACTGCAGTCGCTCGACTACCAGAAGCGCAACGAGACCAACGAGATCTTCATTCCGCCGGGCGAGCGGCTGGGCGACAACGTGATCGAGTTCAAGCACGTCACCAAGTCGTGTGGCGACCGCCTGCTGATCGATGATCTTTCGTTCAAGGTTCCGCCGGGCGCGATCGTCGGCATCATCGGGCCCAACGGTGCAGGCAAATCCACGCTGTTCAAGATGATCATCGGGCAGGAGAAGCCCGACAGCGGCGAAATCACCACCGGCCAGACGGTGAAGCTCGCTTATGTCGATCAAAGCCGCGACAAGCTGGAAGGCAAGCACAACGTCTTCCAGGAAGTTTCCGGCGGTTCCGACATCCTCGACATCAACGGCATCGAGATCCAGTCGCGGGCCTACATCGGCCGTTTCAATTTCAAGGGTCAGGACCAGCAGAAGATGGTCGGCACGCTGTCCGGCGGCGAGCGCGGCCGCTTGCATCTTGCAAAAACGCTGTTGCAAGGCGGCAATGTCCTGTTGCTCGACGAACCTTCCAACGACCTCGACATCGAGACACTGCGCGCGCTGGAAGACGCGCTGCTGGAATTCCCCGGCAACGCATTCGTGATCTCGCACGACCGCTGGTTCCTCGATCGCATCGCCACGCACATCCTCGCCTTCGAGGGCGATTCGCACGTGGAATTCTTCGCCGGCAATTACAAGGAATACGAGGAAGACAAGAAGCGCCGGCTGGGCGAGGAGGCCGCGGGACCGCACCGGTTGAGGTACAAGAAGCTCGCTTGATCCTCGGACTCGGGACTCGGGACTCGGGACTGGCGCGTGATTTCAGAGCTGCGAGAAAATCTCCCGCATCGCAGAATCATTGCGCGTGTAGTTCGGTCCCGGTTTCTGGAAATGCTCCTCCAGCATTTCCAGATCGCTGATTTTCGACACGTCGAACAGCGGCTCGGCTTGCGCGCCGCCTTCCAGTTGATGCGCGCGCAGCAATTCGGTGCCACGATGACCGATGCCGTGGCATTGCGGTTCCACCAGGCGCACGCTGCCGTGATAGGTGAAGCGCAATCTGCGCTTTTCGCGAATGGCTCGATCGATGGGATGCGTGTTCATCGCGGCACTCTGTAAACATTGTCCTGCCAGGTTCGTTCGCCGGCAAATGCAGGAGTGGTAGATTGCGGTCAACACGGTTGCGCAAACCGACATGCCGCGTCCGCGAACCACAATCGATCGATCACGCCGCCGCCTGCTGCAGGGTGCAAGCCTTTCCCTGATCGCGCTCGCGACCGGCGCAACCCGCGCAGCATTCGCATCGGCACTCACACTGCCTGCGAAATCCGGATCGCGCCTGATCCTGCTCGGTACCGCCGGCGGCCCCTCGCCGAAGATCGATCGTGCGGCGCCGGCCAATGCGATTGTGGTCGGCGACGACATCTACGTGATCGACTGCGGCAATGGCGTGGCGCGACAGATGGCGCTGGCCGGCCTCGATCTTGGCCGCATCCGCGACGTGTTCATCACGCATCAGCACTCGGACCACAACGCCGATTACGGAAACTTGCTGTTGCTGGCGTGGGCGACCGACCTGCACACGCGCGTGAATACGTACGGTCCGCCGCCGCTGAAGCGGATGACGAAACTGTTCCTCGAAATGAATGACTACGACATCCAGATCCGCATCAAGGACGAAGGCCGGCCGCCGTTGGCGCCGCTGATCGTGCCGCACGAGATCGGCCGCGGCGGGCCGGTGATGCAGGATGCGAACGTCAAGGTCACCGCGGCGCTGGTCGAGCATCCGCTGGTCAAGCCCGCGCTCGCCTACCGCTTCGACTGCCCCGACCGTTCGATCGTGTTCTCCGGCGACACGCGCCCGAGCGAAAACCTGATCGCACTGGCGCGCGGAGCGGACATCCTGGTGCACGAGGTGATCGATCTGGCCGCGGTCGGCGTGCTGGAGAAAGAACTGTCGCATGCCAAGCGCCTGCACACTCACCTGCTGGCCGCGCACACGCCGATGAGCGAAGTCGGGCAGATCGCGACGAAAGCCGGCGTGAAGACTCTGGTGCTGAACCACTTCGTGCCGGGCACGCCGCCGATTCCGGACCACGTCTGGTACGACGCGGTGAAGCCGCATTTCAAGGGACGGCTGGTCATCGGTCGCGATTTGATGGAACTGTGATCAGCGCGGCTGGAACGTCCGCACCTCTCCGTCGTCCCGCAACGTGAACGGATTGAAATCCGTGTGCGGATCGTAGGTGTCGGCGTTTTCGCGGCGCTTCAACCAGCCGACGACCGCGTAGGTCAACGGCGTCGCGACTGTTTCGACCAGCACCTTCATTACCCAATTGAACACGATCACTTTCAGGATCGTCTGGCTCTCCCAGATGCCGATGAAGGCGATCGGATAAAAGGTGAGGCTGTCCACGCCTTCGCCGATGACGGTCGAGCCGATGGTGCGCGTCCACAGCCAGCGGCCGCGTGTCCACAGTTTCATCTTCGCCATCACGAAGGCGTTGGCGAAATCGCCGATCCAGAAACCGACCAGCGATGCCAGCGCGATGCGCCAGGTGCTGCCGAACACGATCTCCAGCGCCGGTTGCAATTTCGCATCGAACGGCTCGGCCGGGCTGACCGGCATGTGGATGATCGCCTGCGTCATCAAGGACGCGAACACCAGCGCACCGAAGCCGGCCCAGGTCGCCCGCCGCGCGCGCGCGTAGCCGTAAACCTCCGTCAGCACGTCGTCGAAGATGTAGCTGATCGGGAAGAACAGGTTGCCCGCGCCGAAGGTGAGCGCGCCGATCAGGGGGAGATACACCGTGCAGACTTTGGCAGGACCTATCAGGTTGGAGCACAGCAATACGCCGACCATGCCGCCGACGAGCAAGTCGTAGTAACGAAAGCCCCGGCGCGTCGGGGCGTTTGCGTCAACATTCACCATGTTCCCCTTTCACGTACGCGTGCGGGCGACCGACTTTATCGCTTCGGTTTGCGCAAAGCCAACCGCGGCGCAGTCAACGCGAAGTGCGACCAGATGCCGCACCACACCAGGGTTCGCACCAGCGGATTGTGCGCGGCCGGATCGAACTTGCGGAACCAGCGCCACATGCCGCGGTGCTTGTGGCGCGACACGAACACCGGCCGGTGCGCGCTGGACCCGCCCTTGCGGTGCAGCACGCGCACGTCGCCGGCCAGCAACACCTTGAAGCCCGCATCGCGCGCACGCCGGCACAGGTCCAGGTCTTCGCAATGCAGAAAATAGCCTTCGTCGAAACCGCAGAGCCGTTGGAAGGCCGCGCGCGGCATCAGCATCAGCGCGCCGGAGATGTTTTCGACCTCGATTGTTGCATGCGGCATCGGTCCGGACACGTTGATGCCTTCGGCTCGCCGGCCGCCGGAATTGCGTGAGGTTCCGCCGGTCAATTGATTGAGCGAACGCCGCAGCAGCGGATCGCGGCGGCGCGAAGCCGGCTCGGGCTCGCCGTTCTCGTGGCACACTACGGCGCCGATCACGCCGGCGTCCGGGTGCGCGCTTTGCACGCCCAGCAGTCGCCGGATCGTGTCGGGCTCGAGCATGCAATCGGGATTGAGGATGAGCAGCGAATCCGCGTGCGCGAACTTCGCCCCGCGGTTGACCGCCGGACCGAAACCCAGATTCGCGTCATTGAACAGCACGCGCACTCGTGGGTCGTTCGCGTATTCGCGTGCGATCGCCTGCGGCACAGAGTCGCGCGAAGCGTTGTCGACGAGGATGATTTCGGATGAAACCGGGCTCGCCAGCGCCCGCGCGACGCACTCGCGCACGCCTTCGCCGCTGTCGGCCGCGACGATGACGATGGAAACGTTCGCAGCGGCCGGCGGCATCCGCGCAGCCTAAGCGGAAGCGGGCACGCCGGGCAATCCCGGTGCGGTCGCGATCGCATTGAAAGCCGCCGCCACGGGGCGTAGCATCGTTCTGCCCGGGAACCATCATTGGAAACCGTGGAGGTTGGCCATGCGCAACAGATCTTTCCTGATCACGGCCGGCGCAATGCTGCTCTTCGCAGCCGGTCCCGCCCTCGCCGCCGGCAACTCCGATTCGCCGGCTCCCTTCGACATTTCGAACGCGCAGGATTTCGCGCAGCAGGCCGCGGTCGTGCGCTCGGGTTTGCAGCCCGGCGGCGAATACGCCGGGCTGAGCGCGCGCAACCGCTACCTGGTGACGCGCAACCTCGATTTCATGACCGCGCTGATGCAGGAGCGCGGCGGCATCGAGTCGATGACCGGCAGCGAGCGCGTGCGTTTGTACAACGCGCAATCGGAAACCAACCGCTTGCTCACCGGCGAAGTTTCCGATTCAGTAACGTGCGCCTGGGGACCGCAGACCGGATCACACCTGCCGAGCACGCAATGCTGGGCGGGTGACGGGATTTGAGCCCTTGCCGACGCCGCCTTATCCGGGCGAAGGCGGCGTCAGTAGAACAAAGCGGTTGTCGGGGACGAACACCGACCCATCGTCAGCAACCGCGTCCGCATTGTTGCCACCGGCAATTTGATCCTGCTCCCACGGAATTGGCTGGATCGGACCGGGGATATACACATCCCATTGGCCATACTTTTTGGCCTCCTGGGATTTGTCCGCCCCGCTGAGGGAAAAGTCGATCGGGATGATGATGGTCCATTCGTGCTTATTCGCGAATCCGCCCGACTGCGGAACATTGAAGGTCCACGTCTTGGCGGCCGCTACGGAAGCATCTGCTAAGGCTTGCCTGAGCAGCCGCATCTCTCTCTCGCTGCCAATCGCACGCAGATTGACTTGGGTGGCGATCGCCTGTTCGACATGGCCAGTATGATCGACCTCGAGCGCCAAGTACGCCGTGCCGCTTGTTTGTGCGCGAATTGCCATAATTGGATACAAGGGTGGTTTGCGAGCCTTGTAGCTCGGCTCCGCGTTCGTTCCATTGTCTTTTTCTTCGTCCTTAGCGCCGCCATTGCTGAAGGTAGCGCCACGCACGCGTATTTCGTATTCGTCTTTGTCGCATGGTGACGCCACCACACGCAGGTTCATCTTCGCCTTGGCCAATACGGGCTTGTCGTCGACCAAAACCGGCTTGAACTTCCACGTCGCGATCGTTTTTGCGATGAGGCTCACTACGCCGGCGTCGAGCTTCTCCGGCTGATCGAGCGTGTAGTTGTATACGCTACCGTCGGGAGCGACTTCGACCCATCCGGTCACCACCGTGCTTGCTTCCAAGTGGTCGCGCGAGTTATCCGCTGCCGCCACGCAAGGCAACAACGCGAGCACGATCCAAAATAACCGTCGCATGATCGTCACCCCTCAACGCCAGAGAACTCCACTCCAGCATATCTGCACGCTGCCCGCAGCGAGCTTATTGAAGCGGCGCCATCACCGTGCCCTGGATGTTCATCCGCTGCGCGACCTGCGTGCGCAGGTTGTCGGCATCGGCGCGAGTCGCGAGCGGGCCGATGCGCACGCGCCACACCGTGCTGGCGGCGGACTGCGAACTGGTGAGGTAGGCGTTGTAACCGAGCTGGCGCAGGCGGTCGCGCATCGCACGCGCCTGCTCGCCACTGGTGTACGCCGCGATCTGCAAGGTCCACGCGCCGCCCTGTGCCGGCGCCGATGAAGGAGGCAGCGGTTGCGTGGAAGCGGGTGCGGCCGTTGCGAGCGGCGAAGTCACCGCCGCTTGCGCCGGCGCACCGGACTGATCGGCCGCAGCCGCTTGCGTGTTTTCCTGCAGGATCGGCCGCAGCGATTCGAACTTGGTCTGGTATTCGTTGGTGATCGCGCGCGCGGTTTCCGGATCGCCGATTACGTGCGGGGTGATCAGCACGATCAGTTCCGTGCGGCTGTGGTCGCGGCTGGTGGTGCCGAACAACCGGCCCAGCACCGGGATGCGGTTGAGGAACGGCACGCCGTTGTCGGTGTTGATGTCCTTCTGTTGGATCAGCCCGCCCAGCAGCACGGTCTGCCCGTCCTGCACCGCCACCTGCGTGCTGAGCGAACGGTTGGCGATGGTGTAGTTGCCGTTCTTGTCCTGGGTGGTCGGGCTGCTCACCACCTGCTGGATGTTGAGATAGACCAGACCGCCCGGATTGACGCGCGGCGTTACGTCCAGCAGCACGCCGGTGTCGATGTACTGCACCGAAGCGGTGTTGTAATCGGTGACGTTGCCCAGGCCCGGGGTGATGTAGGTCTGCACCACCGGAATCTTGTCGCCCACCTTGATCTGCGTCTGGTGGTTGTTGAGTACCACTGTCGAAGGCTCGGAGAGGATCTTGGTGTTGCCGCTGCCTTCCAACCCATGGATCGCGAACTGCAGGTCGCTGCCGGCGAAAGACCAGAACAGGCCGTCGTCCCCCTGGCTGTATTGCACGCCGCCCAGGCCGACAGCGCCCTGATGGCGATGGAAGGATTGGTCCGTGCCGGGCGGCGAGCCGGGCTGGGTGCCGATCAGGCCCGCGAGGTAGTACTGCACGCCGAGCGAGAACTGTCCCGAGAGATCGACCTCCAGCACCCGCGTTTCGATCTGCACCTGCAGCGGCACCTGATCGAGCCGTTCGATCACCGGCAGCATTTCCTGCCACTGGCTCGGACGCGCGCGCACCAGCAACTGGTTGTTCTCGTCGACCGCGGCGATGCGCACGCCGCTTTGCGTGACGTAAGAAGCGGTACGACTTTGCGCGTTGTCGTTGCCGTTGCGCTGCGGCAGCAGCCCGCTTTCCAGGCCGCCACCGCCGGGGCCATTCATGCCGGTGTCGTTGCCGAAGCCGTTGCCATTGCTGAGCCCGTTGTCGTTGTAGTTGCTCTTGCCGCTGTCGTCGGACGCGCCGGAACCGTTGTCGAACCCGTTGTTGGAGAGCTGGCCGACACCGCCCAGACCGTTGCCGCCCTGCTCCAGCGGCGTGAAGCCCGGCGCGACCGCGCCAGCGTTGTTGCCCGCGCTGGTGGGCGTGCCGTTGTAGAGCGCGTTGAGGTGCTCGGCGAGATCGGACGCCTTGATGTTCTTGACGTCGTACACGTACAGGCCGTTGGAACCGCCCGCGCCGGCGTCGATTTTGGCGATGAAGTCACGCACCTCGTCGACATACATCGGCTGCGAGGTGATCACCACGATGCTGTTGCTGTGCTCGAGCGGGATGAAGCGCGCCATGCCCGCCA
>DASXWZ010000354.1:0-18082 GCA_036503375.1 Rhodanobacteraceae bacterium
GAACGCAAGGATCCCGGCGCGCACATCACGCCGGTGTGGCACCACCTCGCGGTGCTGGCGACCTTGCTGGCGTTGCTGACGCTCTCGGCGATCAGCGCGCTGTTCCCGCTGGGCTACTGGAACACCATCGTCAACCTGGCGATTTCGGTGATCAAGACGCTGCTGGTGATGCTGTTCTTCATGCACGAAACCGAAGCCCGCACCCTGACGCGAACCACGTCGGCGCTCGGCTTCGTGTGGCTCGCGATCCTGATCGGGATCATGCTGACGGATTTCCTGGCGAGATCGATCGTGCCGGCGCCGTGGTGAAGGGTGAGACATGGACGTCGAACGGCGTTCGCGCCATGGACGGCTGCTTGCTCGACTCTTGTCGGAGCGAGATGCACCTCGACGCGACGCTTTCTACCACCGCGGCTGCGTATCCAGCCTCTCCGACGCGGCGTGCCCGGTGTCGAGTTGCGTGTCGATCAGCCGGTCGATGCAGGCGTCGATGCGATGGCTGCGGCGGCGGCGCGAATGACCGGTTCGGGTGCATGCCATTTCGTGGCGGATGGTGCGGATCGCATGCGCACCGGCGCGCGCCTTGCGCGCGAACTCGCCTCGCAGTACGGCATTGGTGCACAACAGCGCCGCGGCTTCGTTGAAGCGGCGTTCCTCTTCCAGCACCGCGATCATGTCCAGCAGATTTGCGTCATCCATGGTTTGGCGCTCCTTCGGCAGGCCTGCTGTTAAAGGGGGCTTCGCTGACGGGAATCGAGTCGTCGGCCAACCGCCGGGTACGCGTCCGGCGATCGCCGCCCAGCAACCAGCCGACGGACGCCAATGCGGCCCCGGCCAGCACGGGGTGGCGCCAAAGCATGCCGAGCGCACGGCGCACCAACCCGCGTCGCGGGCGGGGTCGCGAGAATCCCGCCTCGCGCGAACGATTGATTGGCATGATGTCCCTCCTTGGACGCACCACGGGCGCTGTCCGTGGCGGCACAGAGTGTAGAGAACGGGCATCTACATGCCGTGAAACCGGCGTCGCGACCCGGCGTGATTTTCTACACGCGGGCTCCGAAAAGGTGCCGCCGCTAGAATCCCCGGTCGTCCCCAGCTTTCGATCGGATCGCCATGTCGAACTTGAACTGGTTCACCGAGGCGCACGCCGCGTCCGGTTCCTCGATCGGTTTTCGCACCGAGCGCCTGCTGTGCGCGGAGAAGACGCGCTTCCAGAACATCGAGATCCACGAAACCACGGACTGGGGCAACCTGATGGTGATCGACGGCTGCATCATGCTGACCAGCCGCGACAACTTCCTCTATCACGAAATGATGTCGCACCCGGCGCTGTTCACCCACGCGCGGCCCGGACACGTGGCAATCATCGGCGGCGGCGACTGCGGCACACTACGCGAGGTCTTGCGCCACGACGAGATCGAAAGCGCGGTGCAGGTGGAGATCGACGAGCGCGTGACGCGTCTCGCCGAAAAATATTTTCCCGAGCTGTGCGAGGCCAATTCGGATCCGCGCGCTCAACTGCTGTTCGATGACGGCATCAAATACATGTCCGACCGCGCGCCGGAGTCGTTGGACGTGGTGATCGTCGATTCCACCGATCCGGTCGGCCCGGCCGAAGGCCTGTTCAACGCGGCGTTCTATGCCTCGTGCTTCCGCGCGCTGCGGCAAGGCGGCATCCTGGTGCAGCAGAGCGAATCTCCGATCGCGCACCTGGAACTGATCGAATCCATGCGCGGCGAAATGTCGAAGGCGGGATTCGGCGCCGTGCACACGCTGCCCTTCCCGCAGCCGTGCTATCCCACCGGCTGGTGGAGCTGCACGATGGCGCGCAAAGGCGCAAGCCTCACCGACTTTCGCCAGCGCGACGCCGCGGCGAAGAGTTTCCCCACTCGCTACTACAACGCGGACATCCATCGCGCGGCCCTGGCGGTGCCGGAGTTCATGCGCGGCCTCGATTAATCCCGGTTCATCCGCGCCCACCTAGCTTCGCTCCACTTTGTCGAGAGACCAGCCCATGCATCGACTCGTTCCGACGGTTGCCCTCGCCATTTTGCTGTTCGCCTTCGGCGCGCAAGCGGCGAAACCCGGACACAAAACCAGCGTCGCGCCGGCGCAAGCCTCCTCCGCCGCGCAATCCGCTGCGCTCTCGCCCGACGGCAAGGCGCGTGTCGACGCGCTGCTGCAATACCAGCGCGACCTGGTGACGGTGAGCGCACTGCGCGGCGATGCTGTGCACCTGCTGGGCGCGGCGCTGCTGGCGCGACCGCTGCCCGACCAGAAACCCGATTTCACCTTCCATCGCCTGGCCGAGCGCGCCGCCGCAGCGCCGGCCGCCGGCCCGGGAGTGACCTGGATGCGTCTGGCCGATTGCGATCCACAGGGCGGCGATTGCCCCGACTCCGACATGCTGAAGAAGTTGCAGGCGCAGGACGCCGACAACGCGGCGGTGTGGATGCTGGTGATGGACCAAGCCGCGCAGAAGAACGATGCAGCCGGCGAACGCGATGCGCTGGCCAAGGCCGCCGCGGCCAAAAACTACGACGATTATTTCGGCATCGGCCTGCAAGGCATCGCCAACGTGGTCGGCACGTTGCCACCGCTGCCGGCGACGATGCAGGGCACACAGTCGGGCGAGCCCGAGACGGCGGTGGGAGTGGAATTGCTGATCGCCTTCGGCGTGGCCAACCAGCACCCGCGGCCCTCGCTGAAGCCGCTCCTGGATCTTTGTGATGCAGATGGTGCGGGCAAGGACGACGCGCTGAAATCCGATTGCTTGAAGGTCGCGCACGCGCTGGAATGGGGCAGCAGCCCGATCGGCCGCGCAGTCGGATTGCACATCCATGGAGAACTGGATCCTTCCGCGAAGGCTTCCACCGACAAGGATGCGCGCGATCTGGCCTGGCAGATGGAGAATTACGGCATGCTCGGCCTGAAATCACTCACCGACGATGCACGCGGCGGCCCGCTGCTGGAAGCTGCGCGCAGCGGCGGCACGGAGTTGAGCCTGGTGCTTTCGACGCTGCGCGCCAATGGTGTCAGCACGGAAGCGCCGGCGGACTGGCAACCGGAGCAGGCACAGCCCGCACCTACGCGGAGCGGCGGCAACTGATCTTTCGCAAGCATCCCTCCATGGAGCGTTTCCCGATCGGCATCCATGCCTCACCCTCGCGCGACGTGCGTAATGCGCCACTCCGCATCACGCAAGCGCGCCGCGCTCGACCATTTCAATGCGCGAACTGATCCTGCTGCGACACGCCGAAGCATTGCCGGTCGCCGCGGGCGACAGTGATCGCGATCGTCCGCTGAGCCTGCGCGGCGAAGCCGAAGCGCGCGACGCCGGCGGCTGGTTGCGCGAACAGGAAGCAATGATCGATGCCGCGCTCTCTTCGCCGGCGCGGCGCGCGCAGATGACGATCGAGCGAACGCTCGATGCGCTGGGCGCGAGCGTGGTGCCGCGGCTGGTGGCCGGCATCTACGAAGCCACGCCCGGTGACCTGCTGGCGGCGCTGGAGCAGAACGGGAGCGGCGCGGCGCGCGTGTTGCTCGTCGGCCACAATCCCGGGCTGGAGCAGTTGCTGTCGCTCCTGCTGCAGGGTCGGTCCAACCGCACGCGGGGCATGCCGCCGGCCGGACTGGCCTGGCTGCAACTGGACGAGACGCGCGCACTCGAACCGGGCAGCGCGAGGCTGCGCGCGTTCTGGTCTCCGTGAGGGCAGATCCGACCAATCGGCGGATGTTCGCTTTCGGCTACATCTTCATGCTGCCACTACCTCCGAAACCGTTGCGACGCAACGGCTTCAGCCCCCACCGCTCAAGGGGACGAAGGCTTGCACATTTTCTGGCTCCGGCGTTTGCAGTGGTGCTGGTCTGCGGCGCGGCGACCGCGGCCGTGTGGCCGATCGATGGTTCGCGTTCCCGTGCGCACTTCAGCGTGCGCACGTTGTGGTTCACCCACGAGCGCGGCGAGTTCCAGGCGGTGCATGGCGAATTGCGCCAGATCGATGCCCGGCACGACGCGGTGGATGCATGGATCGATACAGCCAGCCTCAGCATGGATGACGAAGACGCATTGAACGAAGCAACCGGTCCCGGCTTTTTCGACGTGGCCAACTTTCCGCGCATCCATTTCGCCTCCACCCCGTTTGCGGCCGAAGCGCTGCGCGATGGTGGAGCGCTCGAGGGCACGCTCGAGCTGCATGGCCTGAAGCGCGACGCGCGGTTTCAACTGGAGCCGTCGCAGTGTCCCGCGCAGCCGCTCACCTGCCCTGTCCGGGTGAAGGGCACGCTTTCACGCAGCGCCTTCGGCATGCGCGCACACCGCGGCTGGTTGTCCGATCGCGTGTCGCTGGAGATGAACATCGTGCTCGGCCCGTCGTGAAGCGGGCCATCGAACCGGGTTAGCATCCCCGCACAGAGAAGTAGACTCGAGGGGCCTCGGTGCGACGTCATCCGTTGCTGCTGTGCGCGCTGGCCGTGCTGCTGGCCGGCTGTGCGCCGCTTTCCATCAAACGCATCCATCGTGCCGATGCTGTCGTCGCGGCGAGCGTCGATCGACGGATCGATTGCCGAGCGAGCGATGCCTGCGCGCAACCTTCGCCATTCCTGGACCAGGCGACCGCCGCGCTCGCGCAATCGGACGGGCAACATCCGCATAACGTCGCCACACTGCTCGAAGTCGGCGAAGACGCGCTGGCCGCGCGCATCAACCTGATCCGCGCGGCGCGCAAGTCGATCGACATCCAGACGTACATCTGGGCCAAGGACGACGCGGGCCTGCTGGTGCTGGATGAGCTGATCAACGCGGCGCGGCGCGGCGTGAAGGTGCGGATCATCGCCGATCAGCTGGGCTCGTTGAACGATCCGAAGCTGCTGTCGCGCCTGGCGCGTTCCAGCGTCAACCTCGAGATCCGCCTGTACAACCCGACCTTCGACAAGGCGCAGGCCAACTTCGCCGAATACACCGCCAGCGTGCTGTTCCGCTTCCGCCGCTTCAACCAGCGCATGCACAACAAGCTGTTCCTGGTGGACGACGCGGTCGGGATCGTCGGCGGACGCAACTACGAGGATCGCTACTACGACTGGGATCCGCAACTGGATTTCCTCGACCGGGACGTGCTGGTCGCAGGCGCCGCCGCGCACCAGATGGCGCAGAGCTTCGATATCTTCTGGAACGACCCGCTCTCGGTGGCGCTGACGCACCTGAAGGACGCCAATGCGCGCATCCTGGCGCATCCGTACGACTCGCCGCCCTGGGTGACGCCGGTCTATGGCGATCCTCAGCGCGTCGCTCGCGTGCAGGCGGAGGCCGAGGATGCCGAGTTCCTGCGCGAACACTTCACCGCCGAAAGCATGCAGGTCGGGCGTGTGGACTACTTCTACGATCTTCCCTCCAAGACCAGGGCCGTGCACGGCCGCGACGCCAAGGAGCTGACGCGCGACCTGATGCGGCTGCTGCGTGGCGCGCAACGCGAGGTGGTATTGCAGACCCCTTACCTGGTGTTGACCGGCCGCGCCGGCGGAATCTTCGAATCGCTGCAGAAGAAGCAGCCGCCGGTGCACGTATTGGTGTCGACCAACTCACTGGCCTCGACCGATGCGATGGGCGTCTACGCGCTTTCGTACAAGCACCGCAAGAAGTTCCTGGTCGACTACGGCTTCGACCTGCACGAGTTGAAGCCGCACCCGCTGGATGCGCCATTGATGATCGCGCACTATCTCGCGTTGTCCGGCGAGAACGCCCCCGCGGCATCGGGCGGCAAGCGCGGCGCGGTGCCGATCAAACCGGAGGATTTCGGACCACGCGTCAGCCTGCACGCCAAGTCGCTGGTGGTGGACGGCGATGTAGCGATGGTCGGCTCGCACAATTTCGATCCGCGCTCGGCCAACTACAACAGCGAATCGGGCGTGATCGTTTACGACGAAAAATTCGCGGCTGCCCTGCGCGCCTCGATCGTCGCCGCCACCCAACCGCAGAACGCCTGGCTGATCGCGCCACGCGATCCGATCCCGGTGATCGGCGACGTCAGCAACGCGATCGGCGCGGTCTCGCGGCACCTGCCGATTTTCGACCTGTGGCCGTTCGATTACGCCACCAGCTACGAACTGAAGACCGGTTGCAATCCGCTGCCGCCGACCGATCCGAATTTCCTGAAATGCTACAAGTCGGTCGGCGATTTCCCGGAAGTGAATCTTTCTCTCACCGCGATCGTCACCCGCTTCATCACAGCGTTCGGCGCCGGGGTGCAGGGGATCATGTGAGATCGAGTTGCGGGCGGTGAGCGGAGCAGCGTCGCCGCTTCGAGAGGGCGATCAGCGGTGTTCTAGCCGCTGACCGCGGAACGCTGATTGCTTTCGTCCGGGAAACCCACCCGCAGCGGCAGGTGGATGCAGAAGGAAGTTCCGTCGTTCGGCAGCGAACCCACCTCTATGCGGCCTCCGTGGCGTTCGATGATCTCGCGGCTGAGCGTCAGCCCCAAGCCGGCGGCGCCGTGCTTCTCGCCGACCTGCACGAACGGATCGAAGATGCGTTGCAACTGGTGCGGCGGGATGCCCTCGCCGCTGTCGTGCACGCACAGGCGCAGCTCGTCGTTGGAATGGTCGACCTCCAACGTGACTTCCACGTAGCCGCCGGCAGGCGTGTGCCGGAGTGCGTTGTCCAGCAGGTTGTCCAGCACGCGCGCGCATTCGTTCTCGTCCATCTGCAGTTGCGGCGCATCGCCTTCGATGCGTTCGCGCAGATCCACGTTCTGTCGCTGCGCCCGCGCGGAAAAGCGCCGCACTGCGGCGCGCGCGGCCTGGGCCGGCGTGCAGGTATCGCCGGTGACGCCGGTGCCGCCGCGCAGGCGTGAAAGGTCCAGCAGGCTTTGCAGCAGGGCGGTCAGCCGGATGGTTTCCTCGCGCAGCGTGTCCATCAGCTCGCGCTCGCGACTGCCGGACGCGAAACGCGCGCGCTCGGCCAGCAGGTCGAGCGCCATGCGCATGCCCGTCAGCGGCGTGCGCAACTCATGCGAGGCGCGCAACACGAATTCGTTGCGCTCGCGCGCGAAGCGCCGTTCCGCGGTGACGTCGCGCACCACGATCACCGCGCCGGGCTGGCCATCCGGCAGCGGCACGAAACTGCACAGCAGCTCGCGATCGAGGGGCGGATCGCCGACGCCGAATTCGCGGACGTTGCCGCCGAAACCGGTGGCCTGGCGGATGATCGCGCGCGCGTGCGCGTCCAGATCGTCGCGTCGCAGCACCTCATCGAGGCTCCGGCCCAGCGCCGCGTCGGGACGCACGCCGAACTGGCGCGCGGCGATCGGATTGATCCGCTCGATGCGGGCCTCGCCGTCCAGGATCACCAGCCCGTCGTCGATGCTGTTCAGCACCGTTTCGTTGCGGCGTTGTTCCGCCATCACCCGCGCCACGTCCAGCGCGTGGAAATCCGACAGCGCCTCGGCCATTTCGTTGAAGCTCGCCCCCAGCGTACTGCCCTCGCGGTAGTGCGCACCGCTGACGCGCACGTCGAACCGGCCCGCGGCGATCGAACGCGTGGCAGAAGCGATGCGTTCCAGCGGTTGTGCGATCGACCGCGCCACCGCGATGACGCCGGCCACGCCGGCGACGATCAGCAACGCACCGCCGACCCACAACAGCAGGTTCCATTCGCGGCCCAGGTGCGCGTAATCGGTCACCACAAGCAGGCAGGCGATCACGCCGGCCGCCGCCACGGTCAGGAACAGACCATGACTCAACAGGATCACGTGTTTCAGCCGCATCCGTTGGCCAAGCACCCTGAACTTTCCTTGTCACACGCCGTAGCGTTTGCGCTTACGGTACAGCGTGGACACGTCGATGCCCAGCGTGCGCGCGGCCCGCTCCAGCGTGTCACTGCGCGCCAGCACGGACTGGATGTGCACTCGCTCCAGATCTTCCAGCGTTTGCGGCACGAGCGTGGACACCGGCGCCACCGCCGCGCCGTCGCCCAGCGCCAAGTGATGCGCGTCGATCTGCGCCTTGTCGCAGAGGATCGAGGCACGCTCGATAACGTTGCGCAATTCGCGCACGTTGCCCGGCCAGCCGTATCCGACCAGCGCGTTGCGCGCCGAATCGTCGAAACCGCGCGCGATGCGCCCGTGTTCGTGCACGAACCCCGTGAGGAAGCGTTCGGCCAGCGGCAGGATGTCTTCGGGCCGCTCGCGCAATCCCGGCAGGCGCAGCGCGATCACGTTGAGGCGATACAGCAGGTCTTCGCGGAACGCGCCGTCCGCAACGCGCTGGGTGAGATCGTGGTTGGTGGCCGCGACCAGCCGCACGTCGGCGCGGCGCGTGACCGGGTCGCCGACGCGTTCGTATTCGCGATCCTGCATGAAGCGCAGCAGTTTGGGTTGCAGATCCATCGGCACGTCGCCGACTTCGTCCAGGAACAGGGTGCCGCCGTCGGCCTGGCTGACACGACCGGGCGCGTTCTGCACCGCACCGGTGAATGCGCCGCGGCGGTGGCCGAACAATTCGCTCTCGAACAGCGTGGGCGAGAGCGAGGGTGCGTTGACCGTCACGAAGGGACCGGCAGCCCGCTTGCTCCAGCGATGGATCGCGCGCGCCAGCATGCCCTTGCCGGTGCCGCTGTCGCCGAGCAACAGCACCGTGACGTCCGCGCCCGCCGCGCTGCGCGCGGTTTCCACCACCTGCCGCATCGCCGGCGAGCGGCTGGCCAGCGCGTCATCGGCCTCGTCCGCACCGGCCGCACGCTCGAGCTGTTCCAGCCGCAGTTCCATGCGCTGCGCGGCGATCTGGCGATCGACCGTCAACCGCAATTGTTCGCAGGAACAGGGTTTGACCAGGTAATCGGACGCACCCGCGCGCATCGCCTCGACGGCGTTGTCGATCGAGGAATGCGCGGTCACCATCACCACGCGCAGCCACGGCGCGGCGGCGCGCAGCACGGGCAGCAGTTCTATGCCGGAGGCATTGCCTAGTTTCAGGTCCAGCAGGCAGACGTCGAACACCACCCGTTGCACGAGGTTCTCGGCCAGTTCCGCGCTCTCCGCGCAGGTGACGTCGCAACCCGCATCTTCCAGGCAGTATCGAAAGGTCTTGCGGATCGCGGCCTCATCGTCCACCAGCAGCACGCGCGCGCGCGACTGCGGCTTGAGCGGTTCGGCGATCGGTTCAGGGTTTCCCATCGTGTCGTTCGTGTCGAGACTTTCATGCAGCACGTTCGCCTCGGCTTCCCTGCCGCGCCTCGCGACGCGTGCCTTGCCATCGCGGCGCTCCTGCACCGGCCCGGTTCTGAAGCATGGCGATCCGCTCCCGCACCTACCGTGAACGGCGGCTTCGCACACGCGCCTCTGCCGCTGCAAAGGTCGCGGGCATTCTGCACGGAAGCACGTGAGGGTTATGCAAATCGCAACGCCGCGCGCGTGGGCGCCGCGCTTAACTGCTTGTCATGCAAGGCATCACAATGCGGACCCGTATGGCACGGCTCTTGTAGCAGAAGACAACGCGGCGGGCGCGTCGCGAATCCGGTTTGCAGGCGATTCCGCAAGCCAAGGCTGGCAGCAACACGCAGGCAATTCCATTGCAATCATCCCCTGTTGCGATGGATCCGAGGCAAGGATGCAAGCTCGCACCGGAACGCCCCACAGGATTCGCGACCGCCCTTCGCAACCTACGCAAGATCACGTCACGGAGTTCAGGCATGTCCAGGCAGTCCCCCTCACAACCGGTGGGGCGCGAAATGCAGCGCGGCGCGCAATCGCATCCCCGTTCCTCCAGCCAGCGCAGTACGCAAGATCGTGCCCGCCCGGGCCAAGGCTCGCCCCGCAAGCAGCGGCCGAGGGCCGAGGAAGAGGAATGACGCGCGGCGCATCCATGCATGAGCCGGAGCCGGGCTACATGCCCGCTCCGCCCGGGCAACCGCTGCCACCCGGGAAACAGCCTCAGGGTCCGATGCCTGACCAGGACCCCGCGCAGCCGCAGGGTCCGCATCACCTGCCGGAAGATCCGGTGGCGCCGGAGGAACGCGCGTTCCGGGCTTATGTCGGACTGGAACGCCTCGCGCTGCGCGCGCGGGTGGGGCCGTGGTGATGGATGCCCTGTTCAACCGCGACGTGCTGCTTGGACGCTGGCGCCAGTGCACCGCGCTGACGCGGCAGACCTGGGCCCGGCTGCGTGGCGATGCGCTGCTGGGCACGCGCAGTGATCGCGAATTCGCCTACGGCGCGGTGCAGGCGCGTTACGGCCGCAGCCGCGCGATGATCGAATTGCGCGTGCGCGAACTCGAGCGCGGGATTTGATAGCCGGTGATCCGATGCACGGCGCGAGGCACTAGGCTGCCGCCGGTCTTTCGGTCAGTCCCTGTTTCAGCGCACGCATGCGCTCGTGTGCAGCCCGCGCGACCGGCATGTACTGCCGCAATACCGCGCGCGCTTCGGCCGGTTCGACGGTGAGGGTCGCCGATTCCAGCGAATGCAGCAGCCGGTCCTCTGCTTCTTCCAATTCGGCCACATAGATGCGGTCGCCGTCCTCCGCAAAGCGCGCGCGGAGATCGGCGTAGAGCTTGTGCAGCGTGCCGTAGAAGGTGCCCGTACCGCCGGGGCGCTCGCCGTTTTCGCGCAGCCGGGCATGGATGTCGCGGCACAGCGCGCCGCGGGTGCGGCCGACTTCCAGCACCACCTCACGCAGGCGGGGGTCCTGGATCTTCTCCGCGGCGTCGCCGTAGAACGCATTGCCGTCGCAGCAGATCTGCGCGATCTCCTGCAGGGTGGGGATCAGCTCGGTCATGACACACTCGCTTCGCGCCATGCCGGATCAGCGCGGAAACCGACAGTAGTCCGGTGCGGCTCCGGGCGCAATGGCGACGATTGACGCCCCGCTGGGCGCTGGTTACGCTGGCGCGCTTGGACCGACCCGACCCTGCCGAGGAAACGGACATGGCGCTGGATATCCAACTCAACCTGAGCGACGCCGACCTCGGCCACTTCACGCAGGCCATGCGCGAGGCGCAGGACAAAGCGAAGGACCAGGACGGCGCGCAGATCATCGCCGACGCGCGAAAGCTGTTGGCGGACATCCAGAGCACGTCGGTGCCTGCCTTCATCCGCGAGCGGCTGGACACGGTCGAATCCATGATCGGCATGGCCAGCGACACGGGCTTCGGCTTGCCCCCGGAAGACTGCCAGCGCGTGCTGGCGGTGCTCGCGTATCTTGCCGAGCCGGTCGATTTCATTCCGGACACGGTGCCGGCGTTGGGCTTCCTCGACGATGCGATCATGATCGAGTTGTGCCGCGAGGAACTGCGCTTCGAGATCGAAGCCTACGACGACTTCTGCGCCTGGCGCGAACAGGAAGCCAGCCGCCACGGCGTGGATCCCGCGACGCTGCCCTTGCAGCGCGTGGACTGGGCAGAAGCGCGCCGCCAGCAGTCGATCGAACGCATGCATCGCCGCCGCCGCGAGTCCTACATCAGCGGCGAATGGAAGCCGACATTGTTTTCGGTGCGTTGATTTCGGGACTCGGGACTCGGGACTCGAAGAAGCGTAACAAACTCGTCGTTCCGGGGCGGCCCGCAGGGCCGAACCCGGAATCCAGCTCTTTGTTCAATTGAGAACTGGATTCCCTTTCGTCGGAATGACGTGAAAATAATTCGCGCCGTTTACCGCTCCATAATCGCAACGACACCCATGCCGCCCGCGGTGCAGATCGAAATCAGCCCGCGTCCGGAATCCTTCTGCGCCAGCAGTTTTGCCAGGGTCGCCACGATGCGCGCGCCAGTTGCGGCGAACGGATGGCCCGTGGCGAGACTTGAGCCGTTGACATTGATTTTCGCCGGATCGATGGATCCCAGCGGCTCGGATTTGCCCAGGCGATCGCGGCAGTAATCGGCCGATTCCCACGCGCGCAACTGGCACAGCACCTGCGCGGCGAAAGCCTCGTGGATTTCGTAGTAGTCGAAATCCTGCAATTTCAATCCTGCACGATCGAGCATGCGCGGCACCGCGATGGTCGGCGCCATCAGCAAGCCTTCGCCGTGGACGTAATCGACGCCGGCGACTTCCGCGAAGGTGAGATACGCCAGCACCGGCAACCCGCGCTCGCGCGCCCAATCCTCGCTCGACAGCAGCACCGCCGCCGCGCCATCCGACAACGCCGATGAATTGCCTGCCGTCAGCGTGCCCTGACCCGACGTGCGGTCGAACGCCGGCTTCAACTGGGCCAGTTTCTCCAGACTGGTATCCGCGCGCAGCAGGTTGTCGCGCACCACGCCGCGGAACGGCACCACCAGATCGTCGAAGAATCCCGCATCAAACGCCGCCGCGAGTTTGCGGTGACTCTGCAGCGCCCATTCGTCCTGCCGGGCGCGGGAGATCTTCCATTCTTTCGCCATCAGCTCGCAGTGCTCGCCCATCGACAAACCGGTGCGCGGCTCGACCACGTCTGGCACCTGCGGCTTCAGTTCGCGCCAGTGAAATCCGCGCGCCGCGGCCGTGAACTTTTCGCCGACGGTCTTCGCACGATTCAGTTCCAGCAGCCGCCGGCGCAGGCCATCCGAATACGTAAGCGGCACCTGGCTGGTGGTGTCGGAGCCGCCGGCGACGCCCGCTTCGATCTGCCCGGTCGCGATCTTCTGCGCGACCAGGATCGCATTGTCGAGCGAGGTGCCGCACGCACGCGCGGTGGTGATGCCCGGGGTGGTCATCGCAAGACCCGAGGACTGCGCCGCCTCGCGCGCCAGATTCCAGTCGGCCGGATGCTTCATCACCGCGCCGAACGCCACCTCGCCAAGTTCGACGCCCTGCAGGCCGAACTTCTCCACCAGCGCGCCGAGCACTTTCACCGACATACCGAAATTGTCGAGATCGGAATACGCGGTGTCGCGCTTGCAGAACGGGATGCGCGTGCCTCCGAGCACGGCGACGCGGCGCTGTTGCGGGATCATGAAGTGCTCCTTCTTTTCTGCCGTCATCCCGGCGAAAGCCGGAATCCATTCTGCTTCTTTCCAAGTCAAAATCCGGATTACTCGCCGCGTCCTGCGACTCGCGCTTTGCACCATCGTCGTTGTCGATGTTCGCTCCTTGCGTCCGCAATCCGGGTTCTGCGTACGCTCCGGCACACAGGCCCGGAACGACAATCATTACTTGAACACGACAAACCCTCGCGCAAACATCTTGTATGGCTCTTCTTCCATCCCGAGTGAAACATACGTCCTTTGCGCATGCGTGTTGTCGCGCTCGACATACAAGCGCAAGCCGATCACGCCCGGCGTGGCGCGTGCGCGACGCTCGACTTCGGCATACAAGGACCGGAACACGCCGCATCGCCGCGCACGCGGCGTCACGTACACGCTCTGAAACCACCACCATTCGCCGTTGCGCCAGTCGCTCCACTCATACGTGACCAACAAACAGCCGGCACGCCCGTCCTCACGCTCCGCGACCAGGTAGCAGCCGCGACGCGGATCGTCGAAAACCGCGTGGGTGCCGCGCGTCAGCACTGCGCGATCCAGTCTTTTGTGCTCGGTTTCCAGGGCCATCGCGATATTGCATTCCACGAGAAATGGAATGTCGGTGGGCGTGGCGGTGCGCACCTCGATCGCAGCGCTCATCGTGGCTCCTTCGATCCCTTGCGCGAGCTGCCCAGTTTGCGCGTCAGGGTGTTGCGCCCCAGCCCGAGCGCGGCCGCGGCTTTTCGTCGATGGCCGCCGTGCGTTTCCAGGGCGACGTCGAACAGCGCGCGCTCGAACCGTTCGCGCGCCTGTGCGTGCAGTCGGGTCTGGCCCTCCGCGAGCCGCTGCCGCGCCCAGTCGCGCAACGTCGTCTCCCATTGTTCGCCCTGCAGGCGCGATTCGGTTGGAACGGCCGGAGCCTGCGCATCCAGGTCCTCCCGGCGTATTTGCGCAGCCGGCGCGATCACTGCCAGCCGCCGGCAGAGGTTTTCCAGTTGTCGCACGTTGCCGGGAAATTCATTTTTCGACAGCGCCTGCAATGCGGCCTGGGTAAAGTGCTTGGGCGGCAGGGCGAACTCGCGTGTCACGCTCTCGAGAAAATGCTTCGCCAGAAATGCGATGTCGTCGCGACGCTCGCGCAGTGCCGGCAGATGGATCCGCACCACGTCGAGCCTGTGCAGCAGGTCGGCGCGAAATTCCCCGCGCGTGACCTTCGCGTCGAGATCCTGGTGCGTTGCGGCGATCACGCGGACATCGCAACGGATGAGCTCGCGTCCGCCGACGCGGTAGAACTCGCCTCCCGCGAGCACGCGCAGCAGGCGCGTCTGCAGCGCGAGCGGCATGTCGCCGATTTCGTCGAGGAACAGCGTGCCACCCTCCGCCTGCTCGAAGCGGCCGGCGCTTCGCCGCTGTGCGCCGGTGAAGGCGCCGGCTTCATGGCCGAACAGTTCGCTTTCCAGCAATTCGGAGGGAATAGCGGCGGTGTTGAGCGCGACGAAGGGCCGTGCGCTACGGGCGCTCTCGCGATGCAGCGCGCGCGCAGCCAGTTCCTTGCCCGTTCCGGTTTCGCCGGTGACCAGCACGTTGAGGTCGCTGGCGGCCACGCGGCCGATCAGGCGAAACACCTCGCGCATCGGCGCGCTGTGACCGAGCAGCGCGGGCTCTTCACGCGACGCCTGCGTCCCGGCAGCGATCGGCGTACCCTCCAGCGCGCGCTGCACGGTCAGCACGGCCTGCCGCAGGTCGAACGGTTTGGGCAGATAGTCGAACGCACCGGCGCGAAATGCCGCCGCGGTGTTGCCGACATCCGTCCAGGCACTCATCACGATCACCGGCACGGATGGATGCAGCGCCTTGGCCGCGCTCAGAAGATGCAGGCCGTCGGCTCGCGGGAGACGCACGTCGGTCAGCAACAGCGATGGTGCTTCGCGTTGCAACGCGCGCTGCGCGGTTTCGGCATCGTCGAATTCGTTGATCGCGAATCCCGCCTCGCGCAGCGCGGTGGCGAGCACGAAACGCACCGCGCGGTCGTCATCCACTATCCAGATCCGGCTCATCGCGATGCTCCCGGGTGCCGCGGCAACAGAAGGACGAAGCAGGCGCCACCGCCGCGCCGGTGGTAATGCAAATCGCCGCCGTGTTCGCGCGCGATTTCGCGCGCCAGCGCGAGCCCGAGTCCGGTGCCGTTCGCACGGCCGGAAATCATCGGCTCGAACAAGGTCGCCTCCAGATGTTGCGGAACACCATCGCCGTCGTCCTCGACTTCGAGGCGGATCGCCGGCACCGCCTGTCCGTTCGCGCTGCGCATCCCGGCTTCCGCGCGACTGCGCAGCACGATGCGAGTGGCATTCGCCTCGACCGAGTTGCGAACCAGGTTCAGCAATATCTGCAACAGGCGATCCGGATCGCCGTGCAGCGCAGGCAGGCTGGGATCGTAGTCGCGCTGCACCTCGACATCCCCGCGCTCGGCGGCCAGCAGTTGCGTGAGATGCTCCAGCATCGCGTGCACGTTGATCGCGCGCGTATTCAAACCCGTTCGCGCACCGAGCAGCCGCTCGCTGAGGTCCGCCAACCGCTGCGCCTCGCCCTCGATCAGCTCGGCCAGTTGCTGCTGTCGCGGATCGGCATCGCGCTGTCGCAGCAGTTGCGCCGCGCCGGAAATCGCCGCCAGCGGATTGCGCACCTCATGGGCGAAACCGCGCAGGGATTCGGACAGATGCGAATTCGGTTGCGGCGCAATCGCGGGTCGCGCCTCCAGCAGCACGTGGCCTTCGTTCGCACCGACCAGGAAATCGAGCGCGCGGTCCTTGCCCGGAACCGCGCAGAATGCCACCGCGTCCAGCCGCGAGATCCCGGTTTGCCGCACCGCGCGCCGCGCCGCCGTTTCCAGCCGCGCATCCGCGCGCAACACGGCTAGGGATCGGCCCAGCAGACGCCGCGCGCCGACCCCTGTGAGCTCGCAGAAGGCCGGATTGACGCGCGCGAATTCCAACGCCTCATCCAGCACCGCCACTCCGGTCGCCAATGCGTCGATGCCGGCGAATTCGACCCGCTCACCAAACTGGTTCATTGCGCCAGTTTAGTGCACGCTTGTCGCCGCTGCGGGCGACTCGGCGGGCAAGGCCTTGCCCATCCGCATCAGCTTGCCCTGCAGGTTCCAGAGAATGCGCAGATCGGCCGCATCCAGCTGCGGTTCGGTGCCGGCGCGATAGTGGCGGTGAAAGGCAACGATCGCGGCGACCGGATCGCTGAGGTCGTAGCCGACCAGCTTCAGCCCCACCATTGGATCGTAGCCGGCTGGAGGATCCGGCAAGGGACCGGCGTCGTACCAGAGGCCGAAACCCTGAGCGGCAAGTTCGCTCCACGGGAACCAAACCCCCGGATCGTCCTTGCGCGTCGGCGCGATGTCGGCATGCCCGACGATGCTGGTGCGCGGAATGCCCAGCCGCGTGGTGATGTCGGACAGCAATCGCAGCAGCGAATCGATCTCCGGCTGCGCGAAGGGCTCGTTGCCATTGTTGTCCAGCTCGATGCCGATCGAGCGCGAGTTGACGTCGTCGGTCACGCCCCACTGCGAATCGCCCGCGTGCCAGGCGCGTTCTTCTTCCGGAACCAGTTGATAGATCGTGCCGTCCTTGCCGATCAGATAATGCGCGCTGACCGGGCCGCCGGAGTTGCGCGTGCGCAACGTATCCAGCGCCTCCTGCGCGCTGCCTTCCTGCGTGTAATGCAGCACGATCATGCTGGGCTGACGCGCGTTGTAGTTCTTCGACGGCACCCACACCGCGAGCGGATTGCGCGTCGGTGTGGATACGCAGGCGGTGAGCAGCAGGAGCGCGAAGCAGAGGACGAGACAGCGGCGCATCCATGTATTGAATGCGTTGCGGCGCTCATATGCAAGCCGACGTCAAGCTTGGGCCCACATCCGCAGGAGATTGTGGTAGGTGCCGATCAGTGCGGTGCGCGCGCTTTCGTCCGCACCTGTTGCGCCGAGGCGCTGGATGGCATTGTCGAGGTCGAACAAAAGTGCCCGCTTTGCGTCGTCGGCGACCATGCTCTGTACCCAGAAGAAACTTGCCAGCCGCGCGCCGCGCGTGACGGGCGCGACACGATGCAGGCTGGTCGCCGGATACAGCACCAGATCGCCGGCATCGAGTTTCACCGAGTGCGTGCCGTAGGTATCTTCGATCAGCAAATCGCCGCCGTCGTAGCTGTTCTTCGGCGCGAGAAACAGCGTGGCGGAAATGTCGGTGCGCATTTTGGCCGTCGTATCGGGTATCAGCCGGATCGCACCGTCGACGTGCGCTCCGAAATGCATGCCGGCTTCATAGCGGTTGAACATTGGCGGGTACACGCGCGCCGGCAATGCCGCGCTGATCAAACATGGATGTCGTTCCAGCGCGGACAACACGATGTCGCCCAGTTCGCGCGAAAGCTCCGAACGTTCGTCGATCTGCTGATTGCGCTTCAGCGCTTCGCCCTGGAAACCCGCGGTGACGCGGCCATCCACCCACGGCGCGTTCGCATCGTTCAAGCGCGCCGCGATCTGCGCGGCCTGCTCAGCGGACAATAGCGAAGGAATCCGGATCAGCATCTGCGGATCATTTGAAACGCCAGGTAGCGGTAATCATCGCGGTGCGGCCGATGCCCGGCACCGCGCGACCGCCATCGGAAGGAATCAACGCGTCGAAATATTGTTTGTTTGTGAGGTTCCACAGGTTCAGGCGCAGATCGTAGCGCGGCTGCTGCCACGCGACCGTGGCATCCCAGCGCGTATAACCGCCGGCCGAAACCGTATTGCTGTTGCTGGCGAAACGCGCGCCGACGTAATTCGCGCCCCCACCGAATTCCCAATTCGCATCCGGTTTCCACGCCGCCCACAGCGTCATCGCATTGTCGGGCGTGTTGGCCGGCACGTTGCCCTGCGTACCGTCCAGCGCCTTGACGATCTTCGCGTCGTAGTGCGTGTAGCCACCGAACATCTGCAAGCTTTGCGTCAGGTGCCCGACGACGCCGATCACTTCGCCGCGCACGCGCACGTTGCCGTCCAATACGTATTCGCCGGACTCCACCTGCGTGCGCGCGTTGGTCTTGGTAACCTGGAACACCGCCGCGTTCAGCGACAACGCACCTTCCCGCAGATCCCATTTCCCG
>DASXWZ010000355.1:0-1778 GCA_036503375.1 Rhodanobacteraceae bacterium
GACGGCCGGCGCGTGGACCTCGACGTGCGCATCGGCATCGCCAGCTTTCCGGACGATGCGGCCAATGCCGATGGCCTGCTGCTGGCCGCCAGCCACGCATTGCACGGCGCGCGACGCTCATCGGAACCGTGGCGATTCGCCGCGCCGATGTTGAAACGGCGCCAGCGCTAGATGGCGTCTCGAATGACGAGCAATCGCCGCTCGCTCATGTCCTCGATCGCGTAGCGCACGCCCTCGCGTCCGAAACCGGAGAGTTTCACTCCGCCGTAGGGCATGTTGTCCACGCGGAAGCTCGGGATGTCGCCGACGATCACGCCGCCCTCGACCAGTGTGTCCCACGCGCGCATCGCGCGATTCAGGTCGTTGGTGAATACGCCTGCCTGCAGGCCGTAATCGGACGCATTCACGCTTTGCAGCGCTTCATCGAAGTTCTGGAACTTCGCCAGCACCGTCACCGGCCCGAACGCTTCCATGCAGGAAAGCTTGGCGTCTTTCGGCACGTTCTCCAGCACCGTGGCCTGCAACATGTTGCCATTGCGCTCGCCGCCGCAGAGCAATTTCGCGCCCGCCCGCGTCGCTTCGTCGATCCAGCTTTCGAGGCGCCTGGCCGCGGCTTCGTCGATCATCGGGCCGAGGAATGTCTCCGGGTCCTTCGGATCGCCGGCTTTCAGTTTCTTCGTCGCTTCGACGAAGCGTTGCTTGACGTCATCGTACAGCGATGCGTGGATCAATACGCGCTGCACCTTGATGCAGCTCTGGCCGGATTGGTAGAAGCTGCCGGAGATCAGACGCTCGATCACGAAGTCCAGCCGCTCGCCCTGATCTGCGTCCACGATGCAGGCCGCGTTGCCGCCCAGTTCCAGCACGACCTTCTTGCGGCCCGCGCGCTGCTTCAGATCCCAGCCGATCTGTCCGCCGGTGAAGGACAGCAGTTTCAGGCGCTCGTCTTCCACGAACGGATCGGCGTCCTCGATATCGCAGGGCAGGATCGAGAACGCGCCCGGCGGCAGGTCGGTTTCCGCCAGCACCTCGCCGATGATCAGCGCGCCGATCGGCGTCTTTTCCGAGGGCTTCAGCAAGAACGGGCAACCCGCCGCGATCGCCGGCGCGACCTTGTGGGCGACCAGGTTCAACGGGAAGTTGAATGGCGTGATGAAAGAACACGGCCCGATCGGCACGCGCTTGACGAAACCGCGGTAGCCCCTGGTGCGCGGCGAGATCTCGAGGTCGAGGATCTCGCCGTCGTTGCGCACCGATTCGTCGGCTGCGATGCGGAAGGTGTCGATCAGCCGCATCACCTCTCCCTGCGAATCCTTGATCGGCTTGCCTGCTTCCACGCACAGCGCGAAGGCCAACTCCTCCTTGCGTTCCGACAACCGCGCAATGCAGTGCTCCAGCACGGCGCGGCGCTCGTAGGGTTTCATCGCCGCCATCGATGCCGTGGCTCGCGCTGCGGCCGCGATCGCGCTCTCGATTGCGGCTGCATCGGCCATCGCCACGCGCGTTGCGATCTCGCCGGAGTATTTGTCCAGCAGCGCGAGCTGCTCGTTCGGCTGCTGCGGCCGGTTGGCGAGGTAGTAGGGATATCGTTCCTTGAGTTTCATTTCGACTCCTTGTTTGCGCGCACGACCAGCGGCAATTCGCCGTCGCGCAGGCGCGCGGTCAGCACCGTACCGCCCGCAATGCCGCGTGCTGAACGCAGCACCCCGCCGCTTTCATCGAACAGGATCGCGTAGCCGCGTTGCAGCACTTCCAGCGGGCTGACCGCGTTCAATGCG
>DASXWZ010000356.1:0-2577 GCA_036503375.1 Rhodanobacteraceae bacterium
GTTGCCGAGCAGCACTCCATCTTCTGTCGACAGCGCGTTGGTGGAAGCGATGGTTGGCCCCGGTGTCCAGGTGGCACCCTGGTCACGCGTGGTATAGAGCCGCAACGCGTCCCTGCCGGGCTGATTCCCCGTGTTGATCAGCAGATGAAAGGCTCCATCGGAAGTCTGCCAGCTATGATTCTGCTCGCGGTACGAGATCATCCGGTCGGCAGTGCCGGTGAGCGGCGTTGCGATCGGAGAGAGGGTGGTGGCAGCGCCGGCGGTGTGTGCGATCCCGGCAATCAGCGCGACTGCAAGGAGCGGCAGCATCGTCTTCGACCTGCACGCATGTGCGGCGCGCACCCCTGGAACGTTCATGTGTTTTTCCCCTGATCGACTGAAGCGGACGGGAAAGCGCCCGTCCTGCGCTTCCGCCACGTCTTCTATCCGAGGCGTCCTTCAACGAAGGGCACCTCGAAGCATTTTTCATGCATGATCGGACCGTGCCCGAAATAGCCGTCTTCGCCGAACAGTTCGCCGTGGTCGGCGGTGATGACGAAATGCGTGTTCGCCGGCGCCTTGTCCATCAACTTGCCGATCAGCTTGTCGATATATTCGGCACAGACCACTTGCTGCTGTTGCAGGCCTTTCAGTCGCTCCAGGTCGAACGAGCTCTTGACCTGCACCGGCGCGCCGGGAGAACCGTGGCCCATCGATTTGAGCGCGCCGTGCACACCGGAGATGTGCGGCAGGTCCTTGTCCGAGAGCATGTATGGGTAATGCGTTTCGCCCAGATTGAGGAAGTAGTACTGCGGCTGGTCGTCGGGAAATTCGATTTCCTCGACCATGCCCGCGAAGTTGTTGTGGTTGTCCATCAGCTTGTAGTCGTCGAAGTGCCTGCTGATGAGGGTGTGCTTGTTCAGCACCGGCATCGACACTTTCGCCACGGTGCAATAACCGAGTTTGCTCAGAACCCGTGGAAGCGAAAGCTCCGGCAGGAAGTTCTTGAACTCGATGCCGGGCGAACCGACGCGATCGACCCACTGCTGGTACTCGTCCTTGTATACCTCCGATGCGAACACTTCGCGCGGGCTGGCATGCGGCATCATGCCCATCGTGAAGGTGTAGTGCGACGGTGCCGTCCACGACGCGTACGAGTAGCGCTTGCCGATCTTGCCGATGCGGCGGATGTTGGGCGCGTTCGCCATCATCAGCGTGTCGTAGCGGCAGCTGTCCATCACGATGAAGACGATGTGGTTCATGTCCATGACGAATCCCTCCCGGGCGGGAATTCCACCAGGTCCGACGGTCCGCGTGCGTTCATGCGATCAACCCCTGCCGGCGCAGGTATTCGACCACCTTGTCGGCTGCCTCCGCGGCGCTGCAACCGACCGTATCGATGGTGAGTTCCGGATTTTCCGGCGGCTCGTAGGGCGAGTCGATGCCGGTGAAGTTTTCCAGTTCGCCGGCGCGCGCTTTCCTGTAGAGTCCCTTAACGTCGCGTTGCTCGGCCACGTTCAAAGGCGTATTGACATAGATCTCGATGAACTCGCCCTCGGCAAGCGAGCGGCGCGCCATCGCGCGTTCGGAAACGAACGGTGAAATGAAGGCGGTCAGCACGATCAGGCCCGCGTCGGTCATGAGCCGGGCGACTTCAGAGACGCGGCGGATGTTCTCGACGCGGTCGGCTTCAGTGAAACCGAGATCGCGGTTCAAGCCGTGGCGCATGTTGTCGCCGTCCAGCAGATAGGAATGCCGGCCCATCGCGTAGAGCTTTTTCTCGACCAGGTTCGCGATGGTCGACTTGCCCGCGCCCGAAAGGCCCGTGAACCACAGCACCACCGGCCGCTGGCCTTTCTGGCCGGAACGCGCGGCCTTGTCGATGTCGATGTGCTGCAGGTGCACGTTGTGCGCGCGCCGCAGCGCGAAGTGCAACATGCCGGCGCCAACGGTCTGGTTGGTCATGCGGTCGATCAGGATGAAGCCGCCGGTCTCCGCGTTGGCCTTGTAGGAATCGAAGGGCACGGCGCGATCCAGCGCGATGTTGCATACGCCGATTTCGTTCAGATCGAAGGTTTTCGCCGCGAGGTGTTCGAGCGTGTTGACATTGATCTTGTATTTCATCTCGGTAATCACGACATTGGTCGTGATCGGGCCGAGCTTCAGCAGATAGGAGCGCTCCGGCAGCAGCGGTTCGTCCGACATCCACACGATGGTCGCCTCGAACTGGTCGGCGACTTCCGCCGGCGCTTCGGCGGAGGACAGCATGTCGCCGCGCGAGCTGTCGATCTCGTCGGCGAGCGTCAGCGTCACCGACTGACCGGCCACCGCGATCGGAAGGTCGCCGTCGGCGGTGACGATGCGGCGTACGGTGCTCTCGCGGCCGGAAGGCTGCGCGCGCAGGCGATCGCCCGGGCGAACCACGCCGCTGGCGATGGTTCCCGCGAAACCGCGGAAATCCAGGTGCGGCCGGTTCACCCATTGCACCGGGAAACGGAAGGGTGCGCGTTCGCGGCGCGTCTCGTCCAGTTCCACCGTTTCCAGGAATCGCATCAACGTCGGACCTTTGTACCAGGGCATGTTGCCGCCCGGTTCGAT
>DASXWZ010000357.1:0-8722 GCA_036503375.1 Rhodanobacteraceae bacterium
CTCGCGGATTTTCAGAAGGGGTATCAGTAACCCCGTTCGCGCTGAGCCTTTCGACCAAGCTCGGGACAGGCTGCGCTCGGCGGAGCCAGCGGAGTCGAACGCCTTTCGACTCCGGCGCTGCGCGCCTACGCTCAGGGCGAACGGAGTTGGGGCACGCGGGTTCGGCCTGCTCTATAATTCCCCGTTCGCCCAAACCACAGCGGACCCGCCATGAGCATCGAACAACTGGAAACCGTCGCGGAGGCGATGGTCGCGCCCGGGAAGGGCATCATTGCGATCGATGAATCCACCGGCACCATCAAGAAGCGCTTCGATTCCGTCGGCATTCCGAACACCGAAGAGAACCGCCGCGCCTATCGCGAGATGCTGCTGACGGCACCGGGTCTGGGCGAGCACATCTCCGGCGCAATCCTTTACGACGAGACCATCCGCCAGTCCACGCGCGAAGGTGTGCCGTTCACCAAGGTGATGCGGGAAGCGGGGATCATCCCCGGCATCAAGGTGGACCTCGGCGCCAAGCCGCTGGCCGGGTTCCCGGGCGAACTGGTGACCGAAGGCCTGGACGGCTTGCGTGAACGACTGGCCGAGTACGTCAAGCTCGGCGCGGAATTCGCCAAATGGCGCGCGGTAATCACCATCGGCGAGGACATGCCGAGCTCCACCTGCATCGACGCCAACGCGCACGCGCTGGCGCGCTACGCCACGCTATGCCAGGAAGCGGGCATCGTGCCGATGGTCGAGCCGGAAGTGCTGATGGACGGCGATCACGACATCGACACCTGCTACGACGTCACCGAAGCAACGCTGCGCTCGCTGTTCGCCGCGCTGTACGAACACAACGTGATGCTGGAAGGCACGATCCTGAAAGCCAGCATGGTCGTTTCGGGCAAGGATTGCCCCAGCCAGGCCGACGTGGAGGAAGTGGCAGAGTCCACCATCCTGTGCCTGAAATCCGCCGTGCCGGCGGTGCTGCCGGGCATCGTCTTTCTCTCCGGCGGGCAAAGCGACGAAGACGCGACCGCGCATTTGAATGCCATGAACCAGATGGGCCCGCATCCGTGGCCGCTGTCGTTCTCCTACGGTCGCGCGATGCAGTCCGCCGCGCTCGCATTGTGGGCGAAGGACATGGCCGGCAACTTCGCGGCCGCGCAGAAGGTTGTGGTCGAACGCGCGCGCGACAACGGGCAGGCCGCCTTGGGCCAGTGGAAGAACGCGGCGTAGTTACGCCCTGGGTGCGTCCGGCTGCGCTTCCGGCGCGGCGGCCCTGAACGCTTCCAGTTCGCGACACGCCGCATCGATGCGCGCGATGGTCGGATAGTTTTCCATGGGCACCTCGAAACGCCGTGCGTTGTAGGTCTGCGGCACCAGGCAGCAGTCCGCGATCGACGGCGCATCGCCTTCGCAGAACACGCCGGTGCTGTGGTTGCCGGCCAGCACGGATTCCAGCGCGTCGAAGCCGGCGGCGATCCAGTGCCGCGACCATGCCTGCCGTTGCGATTCGCTCGCCTTCAAGTCGCGTTCGAGATATTGCAGCACGCGCAGGTTACCCAGCGGATGGATGTCGCAGGCGACCATCTGCGCGATCGCTCGCACGCGGGCACGGTCGCGCGCCGCAAGCGGCAGCAGCCGGGTGGTTTCGGGATAGGCATCGTCCAGATATTCGATGATCGCCAACGACTGCCGGATCACGCGATCGCCGTCCACCAGCACCGGGATCAATTGCTGTGGATTCACTTCGCGGAACGCTTCCGCGTGCTGCTCCCCGCCGTCGCGCATCAGGTGCACCGGCTTGATCGTGTATTCCAGCCCCTTGAGGTTCAGGGCGATGCGGGCGCGATAGGCGGCGCTGGAGCGCCAGTAGCTGTAGAGCGTCAGTTCGTTGGCCATGTGGGTCCCGATTTGCGCACGCTGATGTGCCAGCGGACAATCATCGGTTCACAGCGGCGGCAAGGCAACCACATGATGTTCCTGCGGATGACCGATCTGGAGCTGACCGGCAAGCGCGTGCTGATCCGGGAAGACTTGAACGTGCCGATCAAGGATGGCGCAATCACTTCCGTGCAACGACTGGAAGCGGCGCTGCCGACCTTGCGCGAAGCGCTCCGCAAGGGCGCGGCGGTGATGGTGATGTCACACCTGGGGCGGCCGAAGGAAGGGGTGTTCGAGGAAAGCGAATCGCTGAAGCCGGTTGGCGAATGGCTGTCGCGGGCGCTGGGCAAGCCGGTGCGGCTGGTGCGCGACTATCTGGATGGCGTCGAAGTTTCACCCGGCGAAATCGTGCTGCTGGAAAACTGCCGCATGAATCCCGGCGAAGGCAAGGACGACCCGGCGCTGGCGAAGAAATACGCCGCACTGTGCGATGTGTTCGTGATGGATGCGTTCGGCACCGCGCACCGCGCACAGGCTTCGACGCACGGGGTCGCGAAGTTCGCGAAGGTCGCCTGCGCAGGTCCTTTGCTGGCGGCCGAGCTGGATGCGCTGGGCCGCGCGTTGAAAAATCCGAAGCGTCCACTGCTGGCGATCGTGGCCGGTTCCAAGGTTTCGACCAAACTGGAGCTGCTGGAAAACCTGGTGGCGAAGGTCGATCAACTGATCGTCGGCGGCGGCATCGCCAACACTTTCATTGCCGCTCAAGGCTACAAGGTAGGAACCTCTCTGTACGAATCGGATCTGCTGGACGCCGCGCGCAACGTGATGGCGCAAGCCAAGGCGCGCGGCGCGGAAGTGCCGATTCCGGAAGACGTGGTGACGGCGCCCTCATTCGCCGCGGATGCGCCCGCGGCGATCAAGCGCATCGACCAGGTCGATGACAACGAGATGATCCTGGATATCGGGCCTGAAACCGCGGCGCGCTACGCCCGGATGGTGAAAGCGGCCGGGACGGTGGTGTGGAACGGCCCCGTGGGCGTGTTCGAATTCGACGCCTTCGGCCACGGCACCGAAACCCTGGTTCGCGCGATAGCCGATTCGAATGCTTTCTCGATCGCCGGCGGCGGCGACACGCTGGCGGCCGTGGAAAAGTACCGCGTGGAGAAGGATATTTCCTACATCTCCACCGGCGGCGGCGCGTTCCTGGAGTTCCTGGAAGGCAAGACCCTGCCGGCCGTGGCGGTGCTGGAAGACCGCGCCGGCGCGGGTTGATCCCGCAAGCCCCGCCCCGGTCCTGCAAAGCCCGCCATGACTCCTGGTGCGGTGCTTTTGCATATTCTTATGAAAACGTTTACATTCGGGCAACGTTGCGGGCTCGGAGTGGGGAAACGGGACGGTGGTGACGATCAAAGACGTCGCCCGGGAGGCTGGGGTGTCGGTGGCAACGGTGTCACGCGCACTCAATGGCAGCGCAAGCGTGACCGCGCAGACGCGGCGGCGCATCGCCGGCGTGGCGGCACGGCTGCGCTACGTGCCGCATGGCGCCGCGCGCAGCCTGGTCACGCGCCGCACGCAAACCGTCGGCGCCCTGTTGCCCGACCTCTTCGGTGAATTCTTCTCCGAGCTGATCCGCGGCATCGATCTGGCCGCGCGTGCGCGCGGATTGCAATTGCTGGTGTCCAGTTCGCACGGCGATGCCGCCGAAGCCGCAACCGCGCTGCGCGCGATGCAGGGTCGGGTGGACGGCTTGCTCATCATGTCGCCGCACGTGGATGCCCCGTTCCTGCGCGAACACCTGTCCGCCGCGTTGCCCGCGGTGCTGATGAACACGTCCGTCGGCGACAAGCGCTACGCCACCCTCAACATCGACAATTACGGTGGCGCGCAGGCGATGACTCGGCATCTGCTCGACTGCGGCTATCGCGACATCGCCTTCATCACCGGGCCGGTCGACAATTTCGATGCGGCCGAACGCCTGAAAGGTTTTCGCGACGCGGCGAAGCCCGCGCGCGCGCGACTCCTGCGAGGCGATTTCTCGGAAGAATCCGGCTATCGGGCCGGCCGCGAGATCGCCGCCATGCGCCAACGCCCGCAGGCGATATTCGCCGCCAACGACATGATGGCGATCGGTTGCCTTTTCGCATTGACGGAAAGCGGCCTGCGCATACCGAAGGACATCGCGCTGGCCGGTTTCGACGACATTCCGATCGCGCGATACGTCAATCCGCCGTTGACCACGGTGCGCGTTCGCATCGCCGACCTGGGCCAGGGCTCGCTCGAGCAACTGGTCGCGCAGATGGAAACCCCCGACGCACCGTCTTCCGGGCGCACGCTCGCCTGCGAAATCGTGCCGCGCGCGTCTACCGGGCAGCCCTCAATTTCTCGCAAACACGAACGGCCGAAGAGCCGGAAGCACCGTTCCTCGGGAGAGATGCCATGAACCACAGTCTCAAGAACCGCAGCCTGCGTTTGAGGAAGAAGCTGCTGGCGTCGCTGATCAGCGCGGGCGTGGTCTCGGCCGCGGCATTGCCCGCGGTCAGTTGGGCGCAGACCGCGAATGCGACACTGCAGGGCAAGGCTCCGCCCGGCGCGCAGGTCACCGCGCGCAATGTCGCGACCGGCTCGGTGCGCGTCACTATCGCCGGTGCGGACGGCGGCTACACGCTGGTCGGCTTGCAGCCGGGCACCTGGGCACTCAGCGCAGCCGGTGGCGCGCAGCGCACGGTGACCTTGTCGGTCGCTTCCACTTCCACGCTCGATCTCAGCGCGGCCGCACCTGCGCCGTCGGCACCGACGCAGACGCTCGAAGCGGTCAACGTCAGCGCCGCAGCGCTGCTGGACGTCAAGACCTCGGAAGTCGGCAACACGGTTTCGCTCCATCAGATCCGCGTACTGCCGCAGGTCACGCGCAACTTCCTCGAGTTCGCCGATACCGTGCCGGGCATGATCTTCTCCACCGACTCGCAGGGCCACACTTCATTGCAGGGCGGGGCGATGAATACCAGTTCCGTCAACGTCTACATCGACGGAGTCGGCCAGAAGAGCTACGTCAAGGAAGGCGGCATCAGCGGGCAGTTCGCGAGCCAGGGCAATCCATTCTCGCAACTGGCGGTCGGCGAATACAAGGTGATCACCTCCAACTACAAGGCCGAGTACGACCAGATTTCCAGCGCCGCGGTGACGGCGGTGACCAAGTCCGGCACCAATGAATTCCACGGTGAGGTGTACGGCAACTACACCGACGACAGTTATCGCGACGCGACGCCTTCGGAAAAGGCCGCCGGCACGAAGTCTGCGTTCACCGACAAGGAATACGGCTTCGATCTCGGCGGGCCGTTGATCCAGGACAAGATGCACTTCTTCCTCTCGAACGAGGTGAAGCGCTTCGACACGCCGGTGGCGATCGTCCCGGGAGTCAGCGACACCGAAGACCTGCTGCCGCCCGACGCGGCGGCGCAACTGGGTCCCGCCGGCAATCCGTTCTGGGAAAACCTGTTCTTCGGCAAGATCGACTTCGAGCCGACCGATCGCGACCGCTTCGAATTGCGCGCGCAGATCCGCAACGAGAACCAGACAGACAACGTCGGCGACCAGACCGCGGCGTCTTCGGGCATCCAGGTGAAGAACACCGACAAGCGCTACGAACTGTACTGGTCGCACAGCGCCGACGCCTGGTACAACGAATTCCTGCTGACCTATGAAAACGCCTTCTACGTTCCGCAGCAGGTCACCGGCGGAGTGGGACAGGCCTACACCTTCGGTCCCACCAACGATGCGTTGATCCTGCAGGTCGGCGCACCCGACCCCCGCGCGGAACAGAACAAGGGCCAGAAAGGACCGGGCTTCAAGGACGACCTCACCTTCAGCGACCTGCACTGGCTGGGCGACCACACGGTCAAGCTGGGCGTGAAGTACAAGGACGTCAAACTCGTGTCGCAGGACGCTGGCAATGCCACCGCGCAGTTGTTCTACGACGTCGAGCCCGTGATCGGCACCAACCCGAACCCGTACAAGGCGGTGTTCGCGGTGACCAATCCGGGTTTCAGCCCGATGGTCGAATCCAGCGACCAGCAGTTCGGCGCCTACATCCAGGACGACTGGGCGGTCAACGACAAGCTGACGTTCAACCTCGGTCTTCGTTGGGACATGGAGCGCAATCCGTCCTACCTCAACTGGGTGACCCCGCCCGACGTTGCTGCCGCGTTCAATGCGCCCTATCCCGCGCAGGATCCCACGCTGCCGCAACCCACCCCCGGAGAGACTTATGCCGATGCCCTGCGACTCGGCGGCATCGACATCAACGACTACATCAGCAACGGCCACAACCGCAGCGCGTACAAGAACGAGTGGCAGCCACGCCTGGGCTTTTCCTACGACATCAACGGCGACCAGCAACACGTGATCTTCGGCGGCATCGGCCGCGCCTACGACCGCGACCTCTACGACTACCTGCAACTGGAGCAGACCAAGTTTGCGCTCGAGGAACCGCAGATCTACTTCAGTAGCGCGACCCAGCCTTGCGCGGGGGATCCATGCTTTGCGTGGGATCCGTCCTTTGCGAACAGCGTGTCCGCCTTGGAGTCGCTGGTGACCGGCAGCACCGCCGGTTATGAAGTCGACATGATCAAGAACGATCTCAAGGTGCCTTACTCGGACCAGGCGAGCCTCGGCATCCGCAACCAGTTGGGCGACTGGAACACCAGCGCGACCGTTGCGCGCATCAACAGCCACGACGGTTTCGCGTTTACGCTGGGTAACCGCTACGCAGATGGCTCGTTCTGGGCAAACGGTGGCCAGCCTTGGGGGCAGGGCGTGCCGGGCTTCGGTTCGCTGATCCTGGGCAGCAACGGCATCGAGACGCGCAGCACGCAGGTGCTGTTGTCGGCCGAGAAGCCGTATACGAAGGAATCGCACTGGGGCGTGACACTGGCGTACACGTATACGCATGCGACCCAGAACCGCGACATCAACGAACACTATTCGTTCGATCAGGCAACGATCGACGACTATCCGTTCATCGTCTCCAATGCCGCGCCCAAGCACCGACTCGTCGCGACCGGCGTGGTGGACGGCCCATGGGGCATCACCTTCTCCAGCAAGCTGGTCCTGGCAACGCCCACGCCGGAGAACGGGTTCATCAACTACATCCCTCCGGACACCGCGCCGAACGGCGCCAACAATCTCCCCGTTGGGGGCACCCCCTCGGGCGGCAAGAGTTTCTTCTTCGGAGGTCCGATCTTCGGTTACCGCGAGGTGGATTTCGCGGCGATCAAGGACTGGCAGATCGAGGGCCCGACGCACGTGTATGTGCGGCTGGACGTGTTGAATGCCTTCAATTACAAGAATCTTGTCGACGTCAACACGACCTATCCGACATTTTTCCCGATCTCGTACAACACCACAGGCAACATCAGCGGCGTGCCGCGCACGTTCAAGTTCACCGCGGGGGTGAGGTGGTAGCTCTGGCGGTCGCGCAGGTTTCAGGTGTGGAAAGGCGGGTTCGGCGTCACTCTCCCCGGGCCCGCCGTCTTTTTCCACGCGAATGCGATGCAGGCAGGTCATGAGCGATCCGCCGATCCGGAACATCGTGATCGTCGGCGGCGGCACCGCCGGCTGGATGGCGGCGGCGGCCTTCTCCAAGCTGCTCGGCCATTGTTCGGTACGACTGGTGGAGTCGGAAGAGATCGGCACGGTCGGCGTCGGCGAAGCCACGGTGCCCCACCTGAAGCTGTTCAACCAGGTGCTCGAAATCGATGAAGCGCAATTCGTGCGCGAGACGCGTGGCACGTTCAAGCTCGGCATCCAGTTCATCGACTGGGCGCGCATCGGCGATCGCTACGTCCACGGCTTCGGGCAGATCGGCCACGAATACGGCCTGCTGCCATTCCATCAATACTGGTTGAAGGCGCGCGCGCAGGGCTGGGCCGCCGAGATCGGCGAGTACTCGCTGAACACCGCCGCCGCGGAGCGCGGCAGGTTCATGGTGTCGGCGCAGGACGTGCCGAGGAACTCGCCGCTGGCCGACATCGCCTACGCCTATCACTTCGACGCCGGGCTGTACGCGCGATTCCTGCGCCGTTACGCCGAAGCGCGCGGTGCGCGGCGTACCGAAGGCAAGGTAGTGCACGTTGCGCAGCGTGAGGATGGTTTCATCGAGGAGATCGTGCTCGCGGATGGACAACGCATTGCAGGCGACCTTTTCATCGATTGTTCCGGATTCCGCGGATTGCTGGTCGAGCAGACCCTGCATGCCGGCTACGAGGACTGGTCGCATTGGCTGCCCTGCGATCGCGCCGTGGCGGTGCCTTGCGAGAACGTCGGCCCGCCCACGCCGTACGTGCGCGCTACCGCGCGCGAAGCCGGCTGGACCTGGCGCATCCCGTTGCAGCACCGCACCGGCAACGGTTACGTGTATTCCAGCCGCTACATCAGCGACGATGAAGCCGCGGCCAAATTGCTGGGCTGGATCGACGGTGCAGCGCGCGCCGAGCCGCGCGTGCTGCGCTTCACCGGCGGGCGCCGGCGCAAGACGTGGATCAACAACGTGGTTGCGCTCGGGCTGGCCAGCGGTTTTCTGGAACCATTGGAGTCCACCAGCATCTATCTGATCCAGTCGGGCATCGCGCGTTTGGTCAATCTCTTTCCGGACAGCGGTTTCAGCCCGACGCTGATCGACCGCTACAACACGCAGACCGATTTCGAGATCGAACGCATCCGCGATTTCCTGATCCTGCATTACTGTGCCACCGAGCGCGACCACGTTGTTGATCCACGCCTTGCGCCGGCGCCCGCCGGTGAAGCGCAGCACGCGCGGCTCGGCACGCGCGGCACCGTCGATCCAGCCCAGCAATTT